>JAZRYV010000053.1:0-1043 GCA_045600925.1 Spirochaetota bacterium | reverse complement strand
GAATAGCAGCACTCTTGGCAAGGCCCATAATCTGATTGTAGCTGTATCCCTGAACTGCAATGTCTGACTCTGTCGGCTCCCTGCGCTTCCAGTACTTGATGAAAACGTATCTGTTTTTATACGCCTGTTTCACATCATTTCTGATAACACATGAAATATTAAGATATGTCTTTCCTGTGTTGGTTTCCTTTTCTGCTGCTTCCTTAATTACGACCTCATAAATTCCTTCAGGAAGAAGGTCATATTCTTCAATTTCGCTGTAATTTGTACCAAATGCCATAATAGTTACTCCTTTATCAAATTTAATGCTTCTTCAGGACTTCTGCATACTCCTGCAATAGCCCCTTTTTTCTTCATCTGCTCTATAAACTTGAGCTGCTCATCTGAAGCCCTTCCTTTTTCCGTTTTGACTTCAATGAATATCGCTCTACCGTCTGATTTCCTGAAACCAAACAAATCAGAAAATCCCTTCGGAACTCCTGTTCTGATGTAGTTACCGTTTGCAGTAAATCCAGCTCCTACATTCATTCTGAAAATCTGACACTTATCAGCAAGAGCAAGCTGTATAAGATTTTGTATTGCATGTTCCTCTGTCACAGGAATCCCCTCCTTTTAGCCTGATAATATACCCAGCCCGGCTTGTATCCCATTCTCTTTGCATATGCCTGAAGTTCAGCGTATGAACTGCATTCATCAGGTGTAGCATAGTTCAGAACAAAGCCTGTTATCTTCTGAAGCTCCGCCGGAGCCTCCTCTATCTCGCTGCGTTCCTTCTTTTCCTCCTGCGGAAATACATAACCGCATTCAGGACACGCTGTAACCTTATTTCCCTGACTGTCTCTCTGTGGAAATACACAGAAGCATTCAGGGCAGGACATTATCTTTACTTCATTCTCCCATTCGACTTTTTCCTTTTTCTTTGCATGCAGGTTCCATGTTCTGTCTGCATCAGGCATTCCAAACCTTGCATAGTTTCCAACATGGTCAATTATCACCGCTCTCTTTCCTGGCTTATACCTCATGCAGCGCATTGACTGCTGTAT
>JAZRYV010000052.1:0-1431 GCA_045600925.1 Spirochaetota bacterium | reverse complement strand
TATTTGCTTTTACTCCTGTTTTTACTGCTGCAGATGTATTCGCTGCTGCATTCCCTGCCGTTTTCGCTGATGTCTTTGCAGCCTTTGCTATTTCTTCTATTTCTTTCCCGGCTTTTGCCCCTGCTGCTTTTACTGCGTCATTTACTGCTGCTGATGCTTTCTTTGCCGCCGCCGCTGCTGCTCCTCCTGTGGCTCCTGCTGCTCTTGCCACGTCCTTCGCTGCCTCTCCGGCTTTTGCTGCATCCTTCGCTGCCTCCCCGGCTTTTACTGCATCCTTTGCTGCTTCTCCCCCATTCGCTATCGCTTTTCCTGCTTTTACTATATCATCTCCATGCATCAGAGCTCTCATAGCTCCTCCGCTTGCTATCGGTAGAACCGAACTGTTTTGAGGGAATTATTTCTTATCAATGTATTTTTCAAAAAACTGAAAGATGTTATAATTTCCAATATTTTTTGCATCTTCTAAAGCAGATACTCCATAATCATTTTTAACATTCATATCTGCACCATGCTGAAGCAGCAAATCTATAATTTCACCTTTTCCTTTACTAGAAGAAACTGCTCTAATTAATGGAGTATTTCCATATACATCTCTTATTTCAAGATCTGCTCCCCTTTCTATTAATAATTTAGCAATTCCAAAATTATTTTCCTGTGCAGCAAAATGTAGGGCCGTAAAACCTGCTCCATCCTGTTTATTTATATCTGTTCCTGAATCAAGCAACTGTTTCACAGCTGTTATATCATTTCGTATAATTGCTCCTATCATATCATTCATTTCTAAATCTTTCTTTTTCAACATACGCCTTATCATTTTAATACTCCTTATTTTATTTTTTCTTTAATTCAAATCTACGACTTCTGTTTATACTAGGATCCTCTATCTGATACAAATCCGGGTTATTCATTCTGTCATTAAACTGTTTTTGTGTCAGTCCTTCCTCCTGAGCTTGTGCTTTTTCTCTCCAGAATTCATTTCCACGTTTATGACCTAAATCATACTTCCCTTTTATAGGTTTACGTGTATTAAAATCCAAAAATTTCCCATCTGAAGTTTTATCTGCATTCTTCTCTACTGCTTCCCTTGTTGATTTTCGTATATAAGGTCTATGTAACTCTTTGGCCTTTGGCCCCAGTTCTTCTGCAACATCTTCTGCTTTCTTTTCCTTTGCAGCAAGTTCTTCTGCCGCCTCTGCAATTTCTCCGGATGAAGCTCCTTTTCCTGCTGCACGCTCTGCATCTTCTGCTTTTACAACTGTTCTGTTACTTGTTCCGTAAAAATCTATTTGCTGGTGAGGCTCTGATCCTGTACCTCCCTGGCCGCCTCCGCTGCTGTCTCCGCTTCCTCCTTTCCCTCCTTCTGTCCTCCTGCCGCTGCTTTTCCCTGTTCCTCCTGCACTGGCTGTTTTCTTTTCTTTCCCTCCAAAGCTC
>JAZRYV010000051.1:0-7076 GCA_045600925.1 Spirochaetota bacterium | reverse complement strand
TTTACTCTCAGAGTAGTGCGTATCCCTGCAGGATATTTTTTAGTTTCTCTTGAATCCCATCTGGCACTCCAGTCATTTCCTGACCTGAATTCAAATTTCAGTTCCAGAACGTTTTCAAGCATCAGACTGGATGACCCTCCTTCTGTCAGGACGTCATCATAACCGGCTGACTGACGTTTCATAAGAAAAAACAATCCGGGATAATCAGGATCCGGTGAAAGATAATAGGCTGTTTCATTTATATCAGACGCAGGTGAACAGGTTTTAAGATCTCCTGAAGCCATAAATGCTCTGTGGTCGAATGTGATGAAATGAAGAAAACTGTTTCCGTCTTCCGTATCTCCTAAAAGGGAACAGTTTTTGCTTTCCTGATTCTGATACATATTTCCTATATCCCTGGCAAGTGCTGAAACTGCCATATTCAGATTTATGTAGAATTCCGTATATCCGCTTACTTCACGGACAGTTTTTCCTATGGAATGATAGGCAGTGTATGTCATTACCAGAATAATCGAGGCAATGAGTGTGGCAGTCATTATTTCTATAAGAGAAAATCCTCTGCTGTCTCTAAAGAGCTGAGTAAACGTATGAAACGGAATATTTCTTTTCCTTTTCATGTTCCCTCCAGCTGATGGTGAAGGTTGTCTGCTTCAATGGAATGGCAGAGGAAAGCAGTCCTTCAAAGGATTCTGTTTTACGGCTCCGGAAAAATTTGTCTGTTCCGGGAACTGATTCCATGGTAAAATCAGGTCCTTTTTTCCCGTTCATTACAAATTCATTGAGAGAGCTCCTTGCATAGATCATGGCTCTTGTGTGATTTCCGGCTTCACGGATAACATTTATGCTGGAACTGATTCCTGAATACACGCTTAGTAAAATGATGGAAAGGATTGTGACGGCTATCAGCACTTCAGCCAGAGCGAAGCCTTCTTTTTTTTTCATGATTCAGACCTGTTCCTCAAATGAGATAAAATCTTCGGTCACAACAGGTTCCTTCATGTATTTACGAAGCCTGACTGAGATCCGGTGATCCCCGTTCATTGTTATGTGGATTATAATGTCTTCTGAACTTCCTGTGGGATAAAATGGAACCAGTATATTCCCTGAAGTTACAGCATTTCCTCCGGGATAAAGAACCTCTTCAATCCGGAAGGAATCAGGGAACTGTTTCGGTTTAAGGATATCCTTTTTATGATCCGCAAAGATCCCGTCAGACAGCTGAACAACAGAAAGGGCATTTCTTCTTGAAAAAATTTTTTCAGGCATGGATTCAGGTCTGTCATCATCTGAGGGCTGAGCAAGATGAATTAAAAGAAAGTCAGTGCTGCCGTGAATAAAGGCATCATCAAATGTTTTTACCATCAGAGTTGTGGCAGCAGATGTGTTTTTCCTTTCACTGCTGAAAAAACCTGTAAGTCTGGGGGCTACTGCCAGGGCAGAAATGGACAGAATTACGAGGACAATAAGAGTTTCAATAAGCGTGAAACCCTTACTGCCCAGAAAGAGAAAGGGAAGATTTTTCATTAAAGTAAGTAATCAGTCCCAGTTTGTTACATCAGCGTCAAATCCTTCACCGCCTTCCC
Organism: Spirochaetota bacterium; assembly: GCA_045600925.1. Taxonomy (GTDB): domain Bacteria; phylum Spirochaetota; class UBA4802; order UBA4802; family UBA5550; genus JAZRYV01. Next base: position 5,493 of record JAZRYV010000051.1, on the reverse strand, counting down.
TGCCGTCGGCACCGTAACTCCAGAGATCATAATCTCCGTGCTCACCGGGACAGACATACTGGTACTCATTCTTCCAGGGATCCGCCGGAATTTTGGACATCTTTCCGCTGGTTACCAGTTCCTGAAGGCCTTCATCTGTTGAAGGATATCTTCCATTGTCCATTTCGTACTGGTCAAGAGCTGTTCCGAAATTAAGGATCTGCTGTTTTGCTGCTGCTGCACGGGCTTTTTTCGGGCCTTCCATAATGTTTGGAACTACCAGTGCCCCGATAATTGCTATAATTGTAATAACAATCATTATTTCAATGAGAGTCATCCCTTTAGTATCCTTAAGGGATGCTACGGCTGCTGCGAATCTCTGTTTCAAATTCATTTCAGTACCTCTTTTTATGCTGTTTACAGTGGAAATAATGTCATTAAATCTTCTTTTGTCAAGCGGGATAATTAAATATCCTGCTTTGTAATCAGGGCTGAAAGTTCATCCAGCCAGTTTCCTCCGAAATCCTCAATCAGCCCTCTGTCGCATAAATCAGCCAGAGCTCCGTCCACAGGGATCTGTGCAAAAGCAGGGATACTGTGTGAGGAACGGATCTCGTCCCCATGGCTGTCTCCGAAAATCCTGTGTTTTGCTCCGCATTCCGGACATTGAAACCAGGCCATGTTTTCCACCAGCCCGAGAACAGGGACATTCATCTTTTCCGCCATTTTTACTGCTTTTTCAACTATGATACGGACAAGATCCTGAGGTGAGGCCACAACAATTATTCCGTCAACAGGAACAGACTGGAAAACCGTAAGAGGCACATCTCCTGTTCCCGGAGGACAGTCTATGAAAAGAACATCAATATCTTTCCAGACCACATCTGTCCAGAACTGCTTTACAGCTCCGGCAATCATTGGTCCCCGCCACATTACAGGATCAGTGTCGTTTTCCAGCAGAAGATTCAGAGACATGATCTCGATTCCGGAAGCGGATTTTACCGGAATAATTCCTTTTTCATCCCCGAAAGCCTTTTCTGTAATGCCGAACATTTTTGGAATTGAAGGACCGGTTATATCTGCATCCAGAATACCTGTATGAAGCCCCCTGCGTGAAGCCAGAACTGCAAGAAGGCCGGTGACAAGGCTTTTTCCAACACCGCCTTTTCCGCTTACAACAGCAATCGTTTTCTTTATGAAACTGTTCTTTCCAGGGGCAATGAGCATGGATCCCGGTTTCCTTTCGCTGCAGTTAAGGCTGCAGCTGCTGCAGTCTTTATCTTCTCTTGTACAGTCTGACATTTTTCCTCCGTAGAATGCTTTAAAATAATGGTCTGATCATTTAATATTTTAATCCATTAATTAAAAGCAAAAATCATTCAGTCTTTAAATTTTTTGACATAAAATAATTGACCGGTTACAGGAGAAAATTTATTTCAGAATATATTTTTAAACGGAGAAATGTTTTGGCTGATTTCGATTACAGGGAAGAAAAGAGAGACCTTTCGGTTCTTGCAGACAAAATTCATGAACTTTACAGAGCTGTTGATATTCCTGCTCAGGAAAGGAAAGTCACCGAACTGGAGGATGAAACAAGACTTGATGATTTCTGGAAGGACAAGGAAAGGTTTGCCGAAGTCAATCGTCAGCTGAGCCTGCTTAAGAAGAGGGTGGATCCCTGGAAAAGTCTTATCCGGGATGTGGAGGATCTTGTCGAACTGACGGATCTTGCCATTGAAGAAAATGATGAAACTGTGCTGCAGGAACTTTCTGCAAATACAGATGCCCTTAAGAAAAGGTTTGATGAAATAGAAAACATGGAACTGCTTTCCGGCGAGGATGATATGAGCAATGCATTCATCACTGTCCATCCAGGTGCCGGAGGAACAGAGTCCCAGGACTGGGCAAGCATGCTGTACAGAATGTACTTCCGGTGGGCAGAAAAGCACGGTTTTTCTGTTGATGTCTTTGATTATACCCCCGGTGAAGAGGCAGGGCTTAAAAGCTGCACTATGCTCATAAAAGGCGATTTTGTCTTCGGACTGCTTAAAAGTGAAACCGGTGTTCACCGTCTTGTCAGAATCTCTCCTTTTGATGCAAACAAAAGGCGTCATACCTCCTTTGCTTCTGTTGAAGTAATGCCTGAAATTTCAGAAGCTGTTGAGGTTGACATCAACGAGGATGATCTTAAGATAGATACATACAGATCTTCAGGGGCCGGCGGACAGCATGTAAACAAGACCGAATCTGCAGTACGTATAACTCATCTTCCCACAGGAATCGTGGTACAGTGCCAGAACGAAAGATCCCAGCACAAGAACAAGGCTTTTGCCATGAAGGTGCTTAAAGCCAGACTGTATGAACTTGAACGCTCCCAGCGGCAGGAAATGATTCAGGGGAAAATAGGTGAGAAAAAGGAAATTTCCTGGGGAAATCAGATTCGTTCCTATGTCTTTCAGCCTTATACTCTTGTAAAGGATCACAGAACCGATGAAGAAACCGGAAATGTTGAAGCCGTTTTTGACGGTGGAATAGACAAATTCATTCATGCATATCTGCAGATGAGAAAACGTTCATGAAAAATACACTGGAAAAACTTCAGAATATGCTTTCGCTGGATTCCGACGGAGAACTGGCCAGATATATGGACTCGGCCATGGATCTTTCGGACAGCAGCTGCATTTTCCGTCCTGGGAACAGTCTGTATCTGGGCAGATTTTCTGCTGATGACATGTTTTCATTAATGCAGCAGGTGGGCATGATTTCACATCTGGAACAGAGGGGGTTTACTCAGCTTAATGTAACTGTTGATTCAGATGAAGCCGGTGTGAATTATCTTAAGTTTTACAGCGGAAAGCCTGGCCCTGACAATATGCTGATGGATCTCAGAGTTGCCGAAACTCGTTATATGGCAGATGCAGCTTTCTTTCCTGAAAAAGCACCTGTTCCTACATATGATATGGTTGTCATAGAATGGCTTTCTCTTCAGAATACCAAAAAGGAAAGTTTTGATTCCGACAGGCCTCAGCTTCCAGGACAGACCAAGCCGGGACTGGGCATTCTTGTCTACTGTTTTGAAATGATGTATGCAGTGGCCCGTATGGTGAGCAAGGACGGTTTCCTGGATATGCCGGAACATCTTCACGGTGCACTGATGTATTCAAAAAAATTCAGGTTTTTTGATCCTGTAACAGAAGCTGTTATCCGGGGAATACAGAGGGATCTTTCATCCTGGCCCATGTCGGATCTTTCCTGGGGAGTTATTACAAATACTATTATTGATGAAAACACCGGGTTGCCGGAAAAGTATGTTCCTTCGGCACAGATCTATGCCGCATCTCCCCGTATGAAAGAATACTTTGAGTCAGCGAAATATATCCGCACTTTTAAAAAGACTCTTGCTTCAAGAAAATACAGGTTTGACCATGACCGCATGCTGCAGCTCCGCAGTGAGATTCTTAGGACAAAAAAGATTTCTGACGTATAGAATCAGTTCTGTTCAGGAAGAATTTTCATTATGGCAGCTGTTTTTTTCAGTTCATCTGCAGTTTTTTTATAATCAGCTGCTGCGGATTCGGCAGCAGCAAAAAATTCTCTGCCGGCAGATGCCATCTTTTCTGCTGCTGCACAGGATTCCGATCTTTTCTGTTTTATGCCTGAAAGAAAAGGATCATCTGATTCTCCCCAGCTGCGGAAAAAATTACTTACCCCTGATTTGCTGTTAAGAGAGGATTCCAGTCCGGATATATTGAAACTGCAGATGTCGGCTTCGGCCATAAGGCTGCTGACAAGTTCCATGCCGGATGAGATTCTTTCAGTATCGCCTGATGGAATGTATGAAGAGAGTAAATGATACTGATCCCGTATTTTTAAATAAAGTTCAGTTCTGCTGCTGTACTCATCAGACAGCTGAGCCAGAATCTGAATTATATCATCCCTCAATGCTGAAGTTTCCTTTTGACAGGACAGGTCCTCTGTCGTTTTTTGATTCTTTTGCAGAAATCTGCTCCCATGCGTTACGGAGTTCAAGCAGATTTTTCATTACAGGTTTGAGAATTTCCGGATCCTTTGCAATATTTGCATCAAGCAGACGTTTTTTGAAATACATATAGAGGTTGAACAGGTTGCTGGCTATTTCTCCGCCTTCTTTCATGTTAAGGGAAAGTATAAGTTCGGTGATGATGTCCTGGGCTTTGAGAATATTGGTGTTTGCCACATCATAGGTTCTGGCAGATGCCATGTTTTCAGATGCGATGGTAAGGAAACGGAGTGCTCCGTCGTAAAGCATGACTATGAGTTTGCCCTGATTTGCTGTTGTTACCTGAGTTTCTCTGTATGTGTCATATGGATTTCTGTTAGACAGTGCCATCTTTTCCCCCGAAACAGTATCATCTTATATATTATCGTATTTAAAGGGGGCGAACTTTAAATTTTTAAAGACAGATAAAGTTTCTTAAATGATCATCTGAGAAACTTTTCCGAAGAAATAATTCCGCCGGCCAGTATGTTTCCGTCCTGGTCGTAAAAGACAGCAGCCTGTCCTGGGGATATTCCCTGCTGAGCCGTATCAAATTCAGCCAGTATTCCCCGGTCTGTACAGCGGATCTTTCCCTGGAATGGTCTCTGTGTGGACCGGGTCTTTATCAATACAGAAGATCCGTCAGGATCAGTGCTTTTCATAAAACAGATGTTTTCTGCAAGAAAGGAGTACCTGTCCAGTTCTTCCCTGAATCCGGCCCTGACAGTATTTCTGACAGGATCAAGTTCAGTCACATACAGAGCCCTTTCCGCTCCTATGCCAAGACCTCTTCTCTGACCCACAGTGTATCTGTAAATTCCCTTATGTCTGCCGATAATTTTTCCGTTTCTGTCCAGAATATTTCCTTCCTTAGGTTGCGTACCTGTAGCTCTTTCTATAAAGCCTGCATAGTCATCATCCGGAATAAAACAGATTTCCTGACTTTCCGGAGCATCAGCACAGGGAAGGCCTGCTTCTGCTGCTTTTTCCCTGACCTGTGATTTTAGCAGGCCACCGAGAGGAAATTCTACTCTGGCAAGAATCTCCTGTGGCAGTCTGTAGAGGAAATAGGACTGGTCCTTTACCGGATCTTTTCCTCTGGATACAAAGTACCTTCCGTTCTCAAAACCTGTTCCTGCGTAATGTCCTGTTGCAATACGGTCACATCCCAGCTCCAGTGCAAAGTTCAGCACAGAAGGAAATTTTACTGAGGGGTTGCACATGGTGCATGGGTTAGGGGTTCTTCCGGCCAGATATTCCCTGCAGAAGGGACTGATTACGGACTGATAAAAGTTTTCCTTTATACGGAGGGTATAATGCTTTATGCACAGAAAATCTGCTATTTCTCTGCTCTTTTCAATGCCCTGAAAACTGTCTTTAAAAGGATTAAAGCAGCCTTCAGGTATACCTGCACCCATATCCGCTGTGATTCCTATTATCTCATGGCCTTCCTTCTTGAGCAGAAAGGCAGCCATTGATGAATCCAGTCCTCCGCT
>JAZRYV010000050.1:0-1171 GCA_045600925.1 Spirochaetota bacterium | reverse complement strand
CGTTCAGAAAACCTCCGGAAAAGGTTCCCTCATAGACAGTACCGTCAGACAGCTTAAGTCTTCCTTCTCCTTCCGGTTCCCCGTCCAGAAAATTTCCCTCATAGACTGTGCCGTCAGTGAAAACCATACTGCCTTCACCGGAAAGTTTTCCTGCAGAAAAATATCCTTCCAGAGCAGAACCGTCAGCCTGAATCAGTTTTCCCTGTCCTTCCGGAAGGCCTTCCTTATTAAGAGAACCTGTCCACTGTCCCTGAGCAGTGACCTTTAACCTCGGATAAGAGGAGCAGGAAACACAGAGTACGGCAGATAAAATACAGATGACAGCAAAATAATTTTTCATAAACATCCTTCCTTCCGGCTCAGCCGCAAAAGGTGTATCAGTAATGAGTTATTCCCCAGACACCTGCCGGAATATAAATTTTCATCCGAAAAGTATCAGTAACTGTAATCCGAATCAATTTCATTCAATCCCCATACATACACCAGAAACTCATACCAGTTTTCCACTGTGCCGTTAATGAATGAGGTGGCACCGTCCCTGCACCAGTCAAGATTGCCACCGGCAAAAGAACCATCTATAGTATCAACCCATATTTCAGGGCTGTACCACCACTGATCCATATAATCCTCATATGTTTCATAATATGAAATAGTACTTGAGCCAGTTGAAATTACTACTTTATGACTTCTCTCAGTCAGTGAATCAGGAGCAAAAATTGAAAGTCCGCATTTATTCTCTATAAAACCGGAATAATCTGAATTTCCGAAAGACTTTACTATCATGCTGTCCACTGCTGTTTTAACAGCTTCTGCTGCAGATTTAACAGATGAAATACCGGCCAGTTTAGATGCCAGATCATAAAGGTCAAAAAATGGATAGCTTGTACATTCATCATTATCATTTTCATTAAAATAATGTATAGGGAAAAGAGCATGACTGCTCATATAAGTCTGAGCTTTAGACTTTACAGTTGTATTCTGTCCGTTTTTTGCCAAAGCATCCACTGCTGTTTTTACAGCCTTTACCTTTGACATGTCGTACAGGGCAAAAGACTGTCCGCTGCCGTATGTACCTGCATATAAAGAATTTGTTATTTCCTTCTGAGTATCAACAATGAATTTTCCAAGCTCTTCAGCACTGCTCTTATGTGATGAAAAACCATCTAATATT
>JAZRYV010000049.1:0-2468 GCA_045600925.1 Spirochaetota bacterium | reverse complement strand
TATGTGGTCTCTGTGAATCGGTTCTGCTGATACTGCAGAGACGCACAGTACGTGGTCTCTGTGAATCAGTTCTGCTGATACTGCAGAGACGCACAGTGCGGTCTCTGTAATCCCTGTATCTGTTGATTCATTCCGAGTTTCCGGTCAATCAAAAACAGAAAGATTTCATGAGACATAATTTTTTTTTAAAAAGGTTTTAAATAAAAAAATTTATGCCGAACATAATACAAAGGAGATTTTTATGCTCAGAGGAATTTATACAGGCGTAAGCGGCATGATTGCCCAGGAAAACAGAATGGATTCTGTTGCCAACAATCTTGCCAATGTGGACAAAACAGCATATAAAAAGGATCAGGCCATATTCAAGGCTTTTCCTGATATGCTTATCAGACGCATAAACGAAAGCGGACTTGGGATAGTTCCTGCAGGATCCTATGATTCCATGCCCTTCGTAGGCAAACTGCCTACAGGTGTGGAAGTTAATGAGGTCTTTACTCAGTTCACCCAGGGCTCTCTTCAGCGTACGGAAAACAGTTTTGACCTGGCTCTGGAAGGGCAGGGCTTCTTCACAGTCATGACAGAAAGAGGGGAGCGTTATTCCAGGGACGGTTCCTTTACAATAAACGAGGAAGGAATCCTCATGACTCATAACGGAAATCCTGTTATAGGAGAAAACGGCATTATTCGTCTCCAGACCAATAATTTTATAATCAATGAACAGGGGGAGATAGTTGTAAACTCCCAGCTTTCCCTGGATCCGGAGGAAATGGTAAACGCGGACAACAACCAGTGGGCTCAGCCACGGGTTATTGACAGGCTTAAAATTGTTGATTTTGAAAACCGCAGAATGATAAAAAAGGAAGGGGATTCCATGTACAGGGAAACTGAGTATTCAGGCCCTGCAGCAGTGACAGATGAAGTAAAGGTCCGTCAGGGGTTTCTTGAAAAATCAAATGTCAACATCGTCCGTGAAATGGTGGACATGATCGAGGTTCAGCGCAGCTACGAGGCAAACCAGAAAACCATATCCACAGCAGACCAGACACTTGGCCGTCTCATAAACGAAGTGGGACGTTAGGCTTCATAAATTTTCCCGTAAACATAAAGGGCTGGCCTTCTCCGAAGGCAGCCCTTTTTTGTTATGACTTCCGGAAACATGACTGCAGGAAATCTTTTCTGTGACGGAAATTTTTCCGTTATAAATCTTTTCTCCGAAGACAGAAAATCAGTATTTAAAACCACAGTGTTTCCCGGTATTATTTCTTCTCCATAAATCCTTTCTGAAAAGAAATTGACACAGGTCCTGCATCAGATATGTTCTTCGTAAAAATAAAGGAGCATGTCATGCAGGAATACATTGATAAAATAAATACACTTACCGAATCTTTTCCCTACATCAGGGAATTTTACGGCAAAACCGTTGTAATCAAGTACGGCGGTCATGCCATGAAGGATGAAGCCCTTGTGAAATCTTTTGCCGGAGACATTGCTCTCCTGCAGTTTGTGGGCATAAAGCCAATAATCGTTCACGGCGGCGGACCGCAGATCGGTTCCATTATTGAAAAAATGGGGGGCAAAAGCGAGTTTGTGGGCGGAATGCGTGTGACCGATGGAGCCACCATGGACATTGCGGAAATGGTTCTTTCCGGAAAGGTGAACAAGAATATAGTGAACAGCATAAACCGTCAGGGCTGCCATGCTGTAGGTCTTTCAGGCAAGGACGGAGGTCTTATGACTGCCGAGAAGATTCTTGTGGAGGAAAACGGAAAAAAACGGGATATAGGACAGGTGGGAACCGTAACATCCGTAAATCCGGAACTGCTTCAGATTCTCCGGGAAAAGAATTTTATTCCTGTTATTGCTCCGGTGGGGGTTGATGTAAACGGCGTCACATACAACATCAATGCAGACCTTGCTGCCGGAAAAATTGCGGAAGCCCTGAAAGCTGAAAAGTTTATTCTTCTGACAGATGTGGAAGGCGTAAAAATCGGCGGTTCATTAAGATCAACTCTCACTGCAGAGGAGACCAGAAACTTTATCCGTTCAGGTGAAATCTCAGGAGGCATGATACCAAAGGTAAACTGCTGTCTGGATGCACTCAGGGCCGGTGTTGTCAAGACACACATTGTGGACGGACGTGTGGAACATGCAGTGCTTCTTGAAATTTTCACAGATGCCGGCATAGGCACTGAAATCGTGGCAGGCTGATATGATTCCCGAAAGAAAAACCAGACCTGTAAAAGTTGGCTCCCTTATCATCGGCGGAGGAGCTCCTGTATCGGTTCAGTCCATGACCAGCATTCCCATCGAAGATGTTAAAGGCACAGTTAATCAGATTATTTCCCTTAAGGAGCATGGGGCTGATATTGTCCGCCTTGCAGTCCGGAACATGGATGCCATCCGTTATCTTAAGGAAATCCGCAGAGCAGTCCCTGACGTCCTCCTTACAAGTCGGATCGTAGCCATGT
>JAZRYV010000048.1:0-8841 GCA_045600925.1 Spirochaetota bacterium | reverse complement strand
TGAATGTTTTCAGTCCCATGAAAGGCTGACTCGCGTCAGCCCTTTGATAGATGACTTCAGCAGCGGTATGACCATGCGCCGCGTAGTGCAGCTTGTTTTGCACAATACTGAAAAACGTCACAGACGCCTCGCTGTGAGGATCATAATCCACCGCAGTCGCATACAGATCCAGTACCTGCCGGTAGAGCATTTTCTCAGACGAACGGATATCACGGATTCTGTCCAGCAGTTCTTTCCAGTAAGTCCCGCCGCCGTTGCCTTTCAGACGTTCATCATCCAGGGCAAAGCCCTTTTTCATGTATTCCTTCAGGACATTCGTAGCCCAGATGCGGAACTGAACGCCGCGTTGAGATTTTACGCGATATCCGACGGAAATGATGACATCGAGGTTGTAATACTCTATATCTCTTTCAACGCTTCTTCCGCCTTCGCTTTGAACTGTTGCAAAATTTGCAACTGTTGCCCCACGCTGCAGTTCCCCCTCTTCAAAGACATTTTTTATATGTCTGGAAATGGTTGATTTATCACGCCCGAAAAGAGTCGCCATCTGTTCAAGAGACAGCCACACCGTCTCCTTGTCGAATGTGACATCGACTTTCGTCAGGCCGTCTTCTGTCGTGTAAATAATAAGCTCAGACTTGTTCTCCATAATTCCCCCATTTATTCATCGCTTAGCGGTTCAAAACTCAGCAGCTTATCTCTGTAATACTCGTACTGTTTCTGCCGTGCTTCAATTTCGGCAGGAAGGCCGGATGAAAGGTCATTACACAGGATATCGAAATGATCAAGGATAGATACGATTCGATTCTGTTCCTCGATGGATGGAAGTGAAAACCGATATTTCATTACAGCATCCTTGTCTCCACGAGGCATCTTCGCGCCTTTTGAATTACTTGTATCATAGCTGAAAAAGGCATCCGATGAGAGAATATGATATAAAAACTGTGGTGTTATTCTTTTGACATCGTCACTTCGTATAACTAAAACGTCTCCATTGGTTCCACCATCACAATCAGCGAACCAGATTTTCTTTAGATACGGCCTAATATTTCCAATAAGCACATCACCAGCCTTGTATCCAGCTACTTTGCCTTCCGTTGGTATATGCTCTGATATCTTTTTTCCTGCTCTGTTTTGAAGAAGATTATCAACACCCACATATGTTTCTTCGGTAACTGCAGATGCATCTATGCGTTCTTTCACATACGAAGCAACATCTGAAAGCATTACCTCTTCACCTTCAGCAAGAAGAGCATTCCGATAATACTCATACTGTTTCTTTCGTGCTGTAAGCTCCGTGAAATTGTCCAGAATACGGACAATTTCATTCTGCACCGGCAGAGGGGGGACGGGGATGAGTATGTTTTTTATCATATTAGCGTTGATGTTGGGAACCGATGATTTTTGCTGGTCAAATTCAACTATTTCAAGAGCATATTTGAGAAAAGATAAATTCAGTTTTTCTTCATCAAGTGGATAAATTGCTTTTAATCGAATAATTGGCGTAAAATTAGCTTTTCGTATAGTCGGATAACCAATCGTACCAATTGAAGAAAACGTTACACAGGCTCTGTCAACCCTATATGCTTTAGAAAATCCCCATAAAGCATTCTCTCCAATCCCATTTGAATATATTGGATATATATAATCAGCGGTTGGCTCTTTACTTTTGATAGAATCTGCTGGTGCCTCTCCACCGGTTAGTACTTCACAAACCTCTCCTATTTTTTTGAATTCCACCCCATACGGGCAATACTCAGCAATCAATTCTTCAAGTTTGCTTGCCATGTTATTCCCCCTCTGCATTTCCGACATCCTGCAGTTCCGCCTCGAGTTCTTCGATGGTCGGCAGGCTGCCCTTGAATTCATCCGGAATAAGTTTGGATAATTCGTAAGAGGAAACGCCTATCGGCTGGCTGGTCGATTCCAGTGCATACTGGGCTTCCACCTTATTCAGCCCTTTGCATACCAGAAGACCTACCGTTGGATTCATCCACTCTTCCTTCAGCTGATGATTGACCGCCACGACATATGTGCCGAGTTTACCGGCAAAGGAAGAATCAAACTCTGTCACCTTGACTTCCAGAACAACGTAGCAGCGAAGTCTGATATTGAAAAACAGCATATCAATGAAGTTTTCTTTATCTCCCATCATTAGCCTGTATTCCCTTCCAACGAAAGAAAACCCGGTTCCGAGTTCAAGCAGGAACTCTTTTATGTTCTCCATAAGGGCATCTTTCAATTCCTTCTCGTCGTACCTGTCTCGGATCGTAAGGAAATCAAAATTGTAGGGATCCTTTGTGATGGCCTGAGCCAGATCGCTCTGCGCGGCAGGTAATGTCGCTTTGAAATTCGTTATTGCCTTTCCCTGACGTTCATACAGATCCGTATCAAGGAAATTCAGAAGCACAGCTCTGGACCAGTTGTTTTTCAATGTTTTTTCAACATAAAAAAGTGCCCGTTCCGTATCTTCCTTGCATTTATCCAGAATCAGTTTCTGATGCCCCCACGGGATCCTGAATATGTCCCCAAGCTGGGGACGATTCTTTTCCACCGGTAATTCGTCCCCGAATTGGGGACGAATTTCAGCGTCTGGATACATCTCATAAAAATACCGCATGTATTTGAGATTTGTGACGGAAAACGAGTGGACTTCAGGAAAAATATCTTTAAGGTCAGCGCTGACGGTAGCATAAAATCCGGAACCGTATTTTGTTTCCGCATGCATCTCAGAAATATCTCTTCCCAAAGACCAGTAGAAACGAAGCATTTCATCATTGACCTTCATAGCGGCCATTATCTGGCTCTGTCTGAAACGGTTACTTACAGAACGCAGCCACTCCGTATACTCTGAGTCCAACTTGATCAGGCTGTTTTTCTTATCGTTCATAGAATTATCCCTCAATCTCCTTGATGATCTTGTCGATCTCCTCGCGCAATGTCTGTTCTTTAGCCACGATTTCAGCAATCTCTGCGTTCAGTTTCACGATATCCACTTTCTCGCGGGTGTCCTCTGCCTCCACATAGGTGGAAACAGAAAGGTTGTAATCGTTCTCCACTACCTCGTCATAGCTTGCCAGATGGCTGAAATGCGGGGTCTCCGCACGATCGGTAAAGGTATCGACGATCTTATCCATATTCGCCTGAGTCAGCTTGTTGTTGTTCGTGACCTTGATGCATTCGTTTGTCGCAACAATGAACAGTACCTTGCTGTCTGACTTGCCTTTCTTCATCACCATGATGCAGGTGGCAATGGACGTGCCGAAGAACAGATTGCTCGGCAGCTGAATCACGCAGTCAATGAAGTTGTTATCCACAAGGTACTTCCGGATCTTCTGCTCCGCGCCGCCGCGGTACATGATACCGGGGAAGCAGACGATGGCTGCCGTTCCGTTGGGAGCAAGCCAGGAAAGACTGTGCATAATAAAGGCAAGGTCTGCCTTGCTCTTGGGTGCAAGGACTCCTGCAGGAGCAAATCTGGGATCATTGATGAGAAGAGGATTTTCGTCACCAGCCCATTTGATAGAATACGGGGGATTAGAGACGATCAGCTCAAAGGGTTCGTCATCCCAGTGCTGCGGACTGGTCAGCGTATCCTCGCAGGCAATGTCGAATTTATCAAATCCCACATCGTGCAGGAACATATTGATACGGCAAAGGTTATAGGTTGTGATATTGATTTCCTGGCCGAAGAAACCGTTGCGGACAGCATCTCTGCCAAGCACCTTTTCAGCTTTCAGAAGCAGCGAACCGGAACCGCAGGCCGGGTCGTAGACCTTGTTGACCTCCGTCTTGCCGACAGTGCCGAGACGAGTCAGCAGTTCGGAAACATCGGCAGGCGTGAAGAACTCGCCGCCGCTCTTACCGGCGTTGGAGGCGTACATCGTCATCAGATACTCGTAAGCATCACCGAATGCGTCGATATCGTGCTTTTTCACGTCACAGAGATTCATATTTCCGATGCCGTCCAGCAGCTTGCAGAGCTTCTCGTTGCGCTTGGCAACGGTCGCACCGAGCTTGTTGGAGTTTACGTCGAAGTCATCAAACAGACCGGCAAAGCTGTTTTCGGATACGCTGCCTTTTGCGGAATCCTCAAGGTTGTTGAACACTCTTTCAAGAGTTTCGTTCAGGTTCTCATCCTTAGCAGCTTTTACCCTGACATTGCAGAAAAGTTCTGACGGGAGGATAAAGAAACCTTTTTCCTGAATGAGTCCTTCTCTTGCTTCTTCAGCATCAGCGTCGGACATCTTGGCGTAATCAAAGCCGGTATTGCCGGCATTCCATTCGTTTTCATTGATATAGTTTGCAAGGTTTTCGGAGATATAGCGGTAGAACATCGTTCCGAGCACATAGCTCTTGAAGTCCCATCCGTCTACCGATCCGCGCAGTTCATCCGCAATGGCCCATATTGCACGGTGCAGTTCTTCGCGTTCCTGTTCTTTCTTGATATCAGCCATTGTTGTTCTCCTTTTCTTTGATCTGGTTTTGGTTTTGTCAAAAACAGCAGACACTTATTTCCAGAGTCAGTCAATCCTTTTATGCGGTCTGACCAGTTTGCAGAGTACCTCTGCCTTTTAATGACCGGAGACGGTCCTCCGTTTATCCCAGGGACCTGTTTCCTGAACAGGTTTTACTGCCTGTTCAGGAAACTCCTGATCCTGGTAACAGCGTAATTTCCTTGACATGCCTGTTCTTTTACTCTTTATTCTTTTATTATTCTGAGGAAATTGTGACAGCTTTTTTACACTGGACCAGAACGATTATGGAAAGAGTACTTGATGATGCCTGCTGAATCAGCAGGGAAGAAGTTTATTACAGTAAATTCATATTTTTAGAAAAATCGGAGCGGAAAGTGAAGATTGGGAAAAAAATAACAGATCTTATCGGCCATACTCCTCTGCTGGAGATTTCCTCTTTCGGAGAAAAACACGGGGCGGGGGCACGGCTGATTGTCAAGCTGGAATCTTTTAATCCTGCAGGAAGTTCAAAGGACAGAACTGGTTTCGCAATGATAAAAAAGGCTCAGGATGAGGGTCTTTTAAAACCCGGGAGCGTTATTATTGAACCAACCAGCGGAAATACGGGCATTGGTCTTGCCTCTGCTGCTGCAGCCATGGGATTTCGTGTTATTCTGACCATGCCGGATACAATGAGCCTGGAAAGAAGGAATCTGCTGAAGGCTTTCGGTGCAGAACTTGTTCTTACAGACGGCAGTCTGGGAATAGAAGGTTCCATCAGAAAAGCGGAGGAACTGGCTGCTTCCATTCCGGACAGCTTTATCCCTGGACAGTTTGTTAATCCTGCAAATCCTGAGATTCACAGGCAGACCACAGGCCCGGAGATATGGCAGGATACAGACGGTAAGACTGATATTTTTGTATCCTCTGTAGGAACAGGGGGAACACTGACAGGGGTGGGATCTTATCTTAAATCCATGAATCCTGATATAAAGGTTATTGCCGTAGAACCGGCCGGTTCTCCTGTTCTTTCCGGAGGCAAACCCGGCCCTCATGGTCTGCAGGGAATCGGTGCTGGTTTTGTTCCGGCTGTACTGGATACATCAGTCTATGATGAAGTAACAGCAGTTAAGGAAGAGGATGCCTTCCGGACATGCAGGGAGCTGGCTTCTACAGAGGGATTTCTTGCAGGCATTTCTTCCGGTGCTTCAGTATGGGCTGCTCTTCAGGCCTCTTTCCGGCCGGAGAACAGGGGGAAGATGATTGTGGTTCTGCTTCCTGATACAGGCGAAAGATATCTTTCTACAGGAATTTTTGGCTGATGGAAGAGAAGAAAAAAAATGCCGGTCTGGAAAGAAGAATCCGGCAGCATGTCAGGGCAGTGGAACATTATTTCTTTGCAGTGGTTCAGCCTGGTTTTGAAGGAACATGTCTTAAAGAGCTGCAGGATATGTCTGCCGGACACAGCCATGTGGCTGCTGAAGGAGGCATAAGTTTTAAGGGAACTGTTCAGGACTGTTATAAGTGCTGTCTTCTTTCCAGGACTGCCAGCCGTGTTCTTATGAGACTGTTCAGATTCAGAGCTGATAATTTTAAGCTGTTTCACAGGGAAATCCTTTCCTTCCCGTGGGAACTGTATCTGGCCGGGATGCCGGCTTCCTTTTCCATAACTGCTTCTAAATCAAGGCTTTATCATACAGGCCGGCTTCAGCAGGAGGCAGAGGATGCTGTTCGCAGGAGACTGTCTGAAGCCGGCATTGACGCTGAAGATACAGGGAATCATCAGACAGTTTTTGTACGCATGGAACATGACACCTGCCATTTGAGCCTTGATGCATCAGGCGGGCTTCTTTATAAAAGAGGACAGAAAAGGCTCATCACCAGAGCCCCCCTGCGGGAAACAACGGCTGCATGTATTCTTTTAGAAGCGGGGATTGAGGATGCAGACGTGCTGGCAGATCCAATGTGCGGTTCCGGTACTTTTTCTCTGGAAGCTGCAGGTATAAGTTCAGGACAGATGCCAGGAGAAAACAGATTTTTCAGTTTTATGGAATGGCCTGTTTTCAGCCGAGCCTCTTTTGATTTTCTGAAACGAAAGCTGCGGGATGAAGGAAAGCAGAATGGCCGGAAACTTGCAGTTCTGGCATCGGATATAGATCCTGAGGCAGCAGATGCTGCCGGAAAGAATTTTGTCTGCTCCGGGACTGATTTATGCACGGCTGTTCCGGAAGTAAGGGATTTCTTTTCCGAAAAGCCTGAGATCCCGGAAGGAAAGTCTCTGGTGGTGATGAATCCTCCCTACGGAAGCCGGCTGAAGCAGGATGATATTTTTCTATTTTACAGAAAGATTGGTGAAAAGCTCAGGTCTGACTGGTCTGATTCCGGCTGGGCTGTAATAGTTCCGGGACACATGGAGGAAGAAGCACTGAATATTCCATGGGATAAAAAGATTCCTTTCAGAAACGGAGGAATAAGGGCTGCAGTCCTGTTCCGGAAAATTCCTGACTGACAGGTTTTATCATGGAAGGGACTGCGCTCAGTTTAGATCTTTGAATAATCTGTTCAGGTTAAGGATTTCCTGCAGCGTTCTGGCTATATTCATAATATTGTCTGCAAGAAACCAGTAGTTAAGTGTTTCCGGCTGATCCTGAGGTGTATGATAGTTCCTGTTTCTGTACTGTCCTGTATCTGTCAGCATTATGGCAGGAATGTCATGTTTGACAAATGATCTGTGGTCGGAAAGATCCATGCCCGGAATAGAGGCCGGTCCTATGAGATCAACAATTTTTGTTTTTGCATTGGCGTTGTATCTGTTTTTCCACAGCTGGGCATATCTGCCTGAGGATGGAAGGGCTGCCACACAGAGAAAGTCTCCGCAGGTCAGATCCTGATGCATGATCTTAAGTTCCGGCATCGGATAGTGCTGTTTTTTATCAGGCCCGCCATAGCCTATCATCTCAAGACAGATCATAAGTTCTATGTTTTCTCTGCGTTTCCGGCAGCCTTCGGCGTGCCTCATGCTTCCCATATTTTCGGTTGAAAACTGAGGGGGCTCCTCCATGGTAAAGGCCACAAAGCGAACAGTTCTTTTATATCTGCCTGCAGAAAGAATACGGAAGATTTCCAGGAGCCCTGCTATGGCGGATCCGTTGTCATCAGCTCCAGGAGAATTTTCCACAGTGTCATAGTGTGCGCCGATTATGATAATATCTTCCGGTCTTTCATATCCGGGAATCTCAACTATGATATTGGAAACATCCTTGTCTCCGATCATGTATTTTTCATCTTTTGCAGTGTATCCTGATTCTGAGATGAAATCCTTTATGTAGTAGCCGGCGTGATTCAGATTGTCATATTCACGGAGTGTGCGTTCCCCAAGTTCTCTGGAAAGAAAATAAACATGGTCTCTTGCTCTTTTGAAGATTTCTCTTCTTGTTCTGTCATTCTTTGCAGGCATAGTAAAGAGCGGGAGAGAGAGAATTTTATCTTTTATCATTTTTCGATCCTTTCAGCAGAGCATACAGGGCTGTTTTTAAATATCAAGGATTTTATTGTTTTATCATTTCAGCATTTTCTGATACTGAAGGATAAATGATGAGATCCCGTCTGCAATGCTTTCTGCAATCTTCTGCTGATATTCTGCCTGTGTAAGGGCTTTTGCTTCTTTTTCGTTGGTAATGAAGCCTATTTCAACAAGAGCTGCAGGCATGAGAGATCCGCGAAGGACAAAGAAATCGGCTTTACGTACTCCTCTGGATTTGAATTTGGTGATTTTTTTGTCCATGGCATTCTGAACAGCATTTGCAAGCATGGAGCTTTCCTTCTGAATCTGTGTTGTGATCATCCGTGCTTCTATATATTCAATTTCTCCGTATTTTTTAGTGCCGCTTTTGTTTTCAAAGACAACAACATTGTTTTCCAGTGCGGCCGTATTCCTTGCATCCTCATTTGATGCATTCTGTGAGAGGAAATATGTTTCAAAGCCGGAAATCTTTGCTGACACGGAGGCGTTTACATGTATGCTGATGAAGATGCCGTTGCTGTTTTTTTTAAGATGTCTGTTGGCTTTTTCCGTACGTTCATACAGCTCGAGAAAAACATCCTTTCTGCGTGTCATGTAAACAGGGATTCCTTTAATGGCTGATTTTTTTTTCAGCGTGGATTCCAGTTTCCTGGAAACCTGGAGTGTGATGTCTTTTTCGCGGAGACCTTTTTTGCCGAGAGCACCGGGATCTTTTCCTCCGTGTCCGGCATCAATTATAATGAAAGAAATGGGCTCTGAATGGAGATCTTTATTCACGGCTGCAGTTTTTCCGGAGGACGAAGGTTCAGGTTTCCGGACAGAAACTGCAAGTTTTCCTGCCAGCTCCTCTGTTTTTATGTC
>JAZRYV010000047.1:0-1160 GCA_045600925.1 Spirochaetota bacterium | reverse complement strand
GAGGAACCGGTTTCATTCAGGGAAGCTCTGCAGGCACCGCACATCATGGAGGATCTGTCCTCCCATTACTGTGACAAAGATCATCCTGTAGAAGAATTTCTTCAGAATTTTTTCAAAACAGATTCTTTATCATTGGTCCCGTACAGCGGTATGAAACAAAACTGCACATATATGCTTCCTGACAGAATTATTAGCCTGCTGTGCGGAAGCAATGGTCTTGCTGCAGGAAACACCTATGACGAGGCGACTTGCCAGGGGCTTTGCGAAATAGGAGAAAGATATTCCAAATTTCTTCTGTTCAGGGAGAATATACCACCTGTCACAGTTCCGGAAGAGTATATTGAAAAGGAAGCTCCGGAGCTCCTCCTGGTGATGAAGAACATCGAAAAAGGCACAGGATGCCGTTTGATTTTAAGAGATGCCCGGCCAATCACAGGCTTTCCTGTCCTCCAGGTGCTGCTGGTTGACAGTGTTCATCAAAAGTATTATACAAGATTTGGTTGCCACCCGGTGTTCCGGATTGCGCTTGAAAGAAGCATAACGGAACTCCTTCAGGGGCAAAATGACCTTTCCAGGATCTCTACCATGATCAGCTGGCCTCAGGAACGAAATGTACAGTCCTTTCGAAATCTGAGCGATTCTCTGAAAGCGGATCTTGCAGACCTCTCGGACGAATTCCTTGCAGGAGTAACAGACAGCGAATTCGCCCCCTGGCCGAAAAAAGAATTTTCCAACCGTGACGGAGTGAAAGAACTGGTTGACTGCTTTCTCCGAATTGCTCCTGAAGTGTTTATCAGAAAAACGGGTTTTCTTGGCATACCATCAGTAAGGATCTACATTCCGGGAGTCTCTGCTCTGCCGCTTCAGTTTTCGCACCGGGTTCTTGATTACAACCGCGCAAAAAATATACTTCATGACAAAAACCTTTTATTGAAAAAACTGGATACCGAGACACTGCAACTGTTATTATCCGCTTTTACATCAGACGATTCCCTCGTCGGGAACAGAATAGACTGGCGCTCAGCTGACATCGGATACTGCGAAATGAAAGGCCTTCTTCTTTATATGCTGGGCTGTGATGCAGAAGCAATGACTGCATTCGAAAAAGCAGAATCACTCCCCGGAAAATGCATGTCTCATTATCTGCGGATGACTCTTGA
>JAZRYV010000046.1:0-7783 GCA_045600925.1 Spirochaetota bacterium | reverse complement strand
TTTTTGTGAAGAAAAAAGAAGAGCCCCGGCCTTCAGAGCTGCCTGTATTTGCCTGCTCATTCTCAGAGCGTTTATGATGTTTTGAAGTAAAAAATGTCTGAAACAAAGAAACAGAAATGAAAAGATATGCCGGCGATAGAGCAAGGCAGCGGCATAACACCATCAGAAATAAAAACCACCCGAAGGTGGTTTTTATTTCTGTCATAACAGGACAGCTGCCTGCATTCTGTAAAAAGAGAACCACCCGGAGGGTGGCTCTCAAAAAATCCTAATCAATAGATGCTCCTGCACCTATATAGATTTCAGCTCCGGTAAAATTTCCGTTACAATAAGATTCATTATTTTCAAGTTTTTTAAAATTAGCAGCCCTTACTTTTAAGCCGGCAAAGATGGTAAAACCTGAATCAAAAACCCAATCATATTCTGCCATGGCCTGAAGTCCTAATATATTTTTTTTCAATGTACTATCGAATTCTTCAGAATACAGTAAATGTTCAGATTTTATTTCTTCTTCAATTGTTATTCTTCCTCTGTAAAAACCAAGCCCTGCACCAAGAAGAAGAAAATTATTATTCTCCATATTTGCTCTGTAATAGATATTGGCAAGAACCGGAACTACCGTAAATTTAACATCAACATTACATTTATAATAATTCAAGTATGTATCATAAAAAACAGCATCAAGAGAAGAGGAAGATGCCTGATAATATCCGAAAGAAAGCCCAGCACCGACGTTATCATTAAAAAAATAACGAAATTCTGCATTAAAACCGACATTTCCATTAGAATGTTCAACAGATGCACTTTCTAGAGGAACTGTATCTTCAATATCATCAGCTAACATCATAAGTTCATCTTTTATATCAGAATTGTCACTGTATCCTATCCCCAGAGAACCAAGAATCTGCATCTTTGGTGCTGCAAAAGCTGAACCTGCAGTCAGCACAAGTGCTGCTGCACATACTGCTGAAAGTATTTTTTTCATAAAAATCCTCTTTTTGTTTTTTCAGAATTCACTATGACTGCTCTTTTTTTGTCAACAATATTTGATCACTTCTGATTATGGTGCTGTCTGAATAAAATCTAAAGGCATTATGATTTTTTCCCGGATGGAAAAAAAATGATTGCCTGTATGTTTTATCTGTATACAGTTAATTAATATTTCTGCGGAGATGTTATGCTGACTGAAACTGATCTTAAAAGATACATCCGCCAGATGCCTGTTAAGGACTGGGGAGAGGCCGGGCAGGAAAAACTTAAAAAAGCCCGTGTTTTTGTGGCCGGAGCCGGGGGACTGGGAGGCCCTGTTATTATGAGCCTTGCAGGGGCAGGAGTCGGAACCATCTGCATATGTGATTATGACACTGTGGAACTTTCCAATCTGAACAGGCAGATTCTTCATGCACAGGACAGAATAGGCATGAACAAAACTGAATCTGCCTTAAAGACTGTTTCCGGCTTCAATCCTGACATAAAACTGATTCCTGTTCATGAACGGATTACGGAAAAGAACTGTGCAGAACTGGTTTCCGGATTCGACCTGATTATGGACTGTCTGGACAGTTTTGAAGCACGTATGGCACTGGCAGAAGGTTCCGTGAAAAAATCTATTCCTGTTGTCCATGGAGCTGTAGAAGGCTTCCACGGACAGGCCGCTTTTCTGCAGCCTCCTGAAACTCCATGCCCTGCATGCTTTCTTCCCGGAAAGGATTCAGGGAAGACACCGTCAGCTTCGGCAGCCTCAGTCTTCATGACAGGTTCCATCCAGGCCATGGAAGCCCTGAAATTTCTGCTGGGAAAAGAACCGGCACTGAAAGGGAAACTTCTTTTCTTTGATGGTCTGGACATGACATTTTCCACAGTAAGAGTGCCGTCAGACACAGACTGCCCTGTGTGCGGTCATCTGCATAAATTAAATAACTGTTAAAGGTGAGGATATGCTTAAAAAAATCAAAATCATCGTCATATTTCTGATAATTGCTGGAATCATAGCAGGTTTCATCTATTTTCGGTTCTTTTTCTCTCATGAACAGAGAAACATTTTCCAGAAACGCGTGGAAAACATTACAGGACAGAATCTGACCGTCACAGTATTCAGTGCAGACGGAAATGTTTTAAAAAGATGGACAGGCATCCAGAAAATTTCCTGCGGGGTAGACGGACATTACTACACATATTTTTATACAAAGGACAACAAGTATGTGCAGATTCCTGATTCCGTCTGGTATATTGCAGAGGAAGAATAATGAGCAGCAGCCTGACCATTCATGGAATCGGGCCGAAACGTGCTGAACTTTTAAAAAACGAAGCAGGCATAACAGATGCAGAGGATCTGCTTTACTATATTCCACGCAGATATGCAGACAGATCTGCTTTTCTGAAAATAGCTGACTGCCGGGCGGATGAAACAGTTTCCGTCCGTGGGCTGGTCGTAAAAAAAAATATCATCAGTTACGGGAAACGAAGGCTTGAAGTCACTGTAGATGACGGTTCCGGTTCTCTCACAGGAGTTTTTTTCGGTGCTGTTCCATGGTTCCAGAGACTGTTTCAGGAGGGAGATGATGTTATTTTTTCCGGCCGGATTACAGTCTACGGTAAAAAACAGATCGTTCATCCCGACTATGATTTCCTTGATCAGGCTGATGATACAGGACTGTCCCATATCAACACAGGCAGGCTGGTGCCATTTTATAAATCCACAGAGAAATTAAAGGCTGAACATCTTGATTCCAGAGGTTTTCGGAAAATCATCCGCGAAGCTCTGGAAATGTTTTCCGGGAAAATAGCAGACCCCCTGCCTGAGGATATGCTGCGCAGAAACGGTCTTATGGGACTTGAGGCGGCCCTGAGGGCAGTTCACTTTCCTGACACTCTGCAGCAGGCAGAGGAAGCACGGAAGAGGCTGGCCTTTAATGAACTGTTTTTCCTGATTTTTTATCTCACTGTTTCCAAAAACTACATGCAGGCTGAATATACTGCCGGCCATAAAAAATATGAGCCCAGTCTGTTCAGAAAATTTATACAGGGGCTTCCCTTTTCTCTTACAGAAGATCAGCTGAAAGCTGCAGATGAAATACGTGCCGATATGGATTCTCCATTCCCCATGAACAGACTTCTGCAGGGTGATGTGGGTTCAGGGAAAACAGCAGTTGCCCTGGCATCAGCCATGTTTCCTGCAGCAGCCGGCAGACAGACCGTCTTTATGGCTCCTACAGAAGTTCTGGCAAAACAGCATTACGATACGATGAAAAAGCTCCTTCCTCCGGATTTTAAGACTGCCATTCTTACAGGCGGCATGAAAGCAGAAGAAAAGACACAGGTTCTGAAATCCATAAAGGACGGCTCCGTTCTTATTGCAGCAGGAACTCATGCCCTTATACAGGAAGGTGTTGAATTTAAAGACCTGGCCCTGGTAATAATCGATGAGCAGCACAGATTCGGAGTGGAACAGAGATCCAGGCTGAGAAAGAAGGGAGAAAAAACTGATTTTCTTGTCATGAGTGCGACTCCTATTCCAAGATCCCTTGCCATGACTGTCTTCGGAGATCTGGACATATCCTCCATAAAATCCAGGCCTGCAGACAGAATTCCTGTAAAGACTCTGGCTCTGCCAGAATCCAGACTGAGAGGAGTTTACAACTCCATGGAAAAATACATTAATCAGGGACGGCAGGTATTCTATGTACTTCCACTGGTTGCTGACTCTGAAAAATCCGATATTAAATCAGCTGAAGCAGTTTATCATACACTGTCTGAAAAAATTTTCCCTCACAGAAAAGTTGGACTTCTTCACGGACAGATGAAGCAGAAGGACAAGGATGCAGTAATGTCATCATTCTCTTCAGGTGAAACAGATATTCTGGTGGCCACAACTGTCATAGAAGTTGGAATTGATGTGCCAAATGCTGCTGTCATAGTTATTGAGCATCCGGAACGGTTCGGTCTAGCCCAGCTTCATCAGCTCCGTGGCCGGGTTGGCCGTGGGAAGCACCAGTCCTTCTGTGTTCTTGTTTATCCTGATGACATCTCTCCGGAGGCAAAGAAGAGGATAGATATAATGACATCTGTAGATGACGGTTTCATCATAGCAGAGGAGGATCTGAAACTCCGGGGGACAGGACAGATTACTGGTCTGCGCCAGCATGGATACAGTGAGTTTGAATTTGCAGACCTGTCCAGGGATATTGACATAATATCTGCCGCAGGAAAAGAAGCCAGACATGCAGCAGAAGGAATAACGGATATAAAGAAGGCAGTTGATGACCTGAAATCAGGCTCCTCCGGTTCCATAATCAAAGGCATACGGAGCAGACGGGCTCTGGAAATCCTTTCATAAAGTAAAAAACCTGCCTTACGGCAGGTTTTTTACTTTTCTATTCAGCTGAACTTTCTGTTTTCAGCTCCGCTGTTACAGAATCATCCGACGACACAGCTTCACCGCTTACCGGAGGAAGCTGTTCCCCTTTCATGATAAGAGCAATCTCTTCTGCATCAAGAGTCTCTCTTTCCAGAAGATTCTGTGCAATGGCAGTAAATCTGTCGTAGTTGTCCTTGATCATCTGAACAGCCTGACTGTGACATTCATCTATAATTGACCTTACTTCTTCATCAATCTGCTCTGCAGTAGATTCGCTGAAATCCCTGTGCTGGGAAATTTCCCGGCCAAGAAAAATCTGCTCGTTCTTTCTTCCGAAATTCAGAGGACCAAGCTTTTCACTCATGCCCCATTCACAGACCATTCTCCTTGCAATAGCGGATGCTCTTTCAATATCATTGGATGCACCGGTACTCATCTGATTAAAGACCAGAAGTTCGGCAATTCTTCCTCCAAAAAGCATCTTAATCTGATTCAGCCAGTATTCCTTTGTATTAATATGCTTATCCTCCACAGGAAGATTCATTGTGAGTCCCAGAGCCATCCCCCTTGGAATAATAGTTACTTTGTGAACATTCTCTTCTCCGATAAGCAGTCCCAGAACTGCATGACCTGCCTCGTGATATGCAATGATCTTCTTTTCGGAATCTGATATAAGCATGGAACGGCGTTCAGGTCCCATAAGAACCTTGTCTTTTGCCTCTTCCATTTCAGCCATGCTGACACGTTTTTTATTCTTCCTTGCAGCAAGAATGGCTCCTTCGTTAACCAGATTTGCAAGATCAGCCCCTGTAAACCCAGGAGTTCCCCTTGCAATAATCTTAAGATCCACATCCCTTGCAAGAGGGACCTTCTTTGTATGAACGGCCAGAACCTTTTCCCGTCCCTTAAGATCAGGGGCATCCACAATTACCTGTCTGTCAAAACGTCCGGGCCTCAGCAGAGCCGGATCCAGAACATCAGGTCTGTTGGTTGCAGCCACAACAATGACTCCTTCGTTGGTTTCAAAGCCGTCCATTTCTACAAGGAGCTGATTCAGAGTCTGTTCCCTTTCATCATGACCGCCGCCAAGACCTGCACCTCTCAGCCGTCCAACAGCATCAATCTCATCTATAAAAATTATACATGGAGCACTTCTCTTACCCTGTTCAAAAAGATCACGGACTCTGGATGCTCCAACACCGACAAACATTTCCACAAAATCAGAACCGCTGATAGAGAAAAAAGGAACCCCGGCCTCACCGGCAACAGCCTTTGCCAGGAGTGTTTTCCCTGTTCCCGGAGGGCCTGAAAGAAGAACTCCTGTGGGAATTCTTGCTCCCATATTTATGAATTTTTTAGGATCCTTAAGGAATTCAATAATCTCCCTGAGTTCAACCTTTGCTTCATCAACACCGGCCACATCATCAAAGGTAACCTTTGTCTTAAGGACAGGATTGAGTTTTGCCCTGCTCTTTCCGAAAGTAAATGCCTTGTTTCCTGAAGCTGAAAGCTGACGGATCATTATAAACCAGATGAAACCGAAAATTACAAGCCATGGCAGAAAGCTGATAAGACCGTTGTACCAGACATTGTCAGAATCATCCATGCCTTCTACAGGAACATTTTTTGACAGAAGCAGATCAATCAGTCCATGATCAGCATATGGAATAAATGTCTGGAAATCATATTCAGCACCGGTTATGCCAAAGGGACTGGTTTCCTTTTTCTTTTCAGTATATCTGGGACTTTTTTCATTATAGACACCGGAAATCTTCCTGTTGTTTTCTATAATGATTTTCCCGATTTCGCCATTGCTGACCTGTCTGATAAAATCGCTGTAGCTGATCGTATTTAAACTGCCTGAATCCCTGTTGAACTGGAAAACAGCCAGAATGAGCAGACCGATAAGCAGAAAAAGAGCAGCCTGTTTTACAGTTTTGTTCATTTTTTACCCCAAAAATTATTTCCCGGAAGACAGTACCGGATCTATTCTGAAAATCCGTTCAGACTCTGAAGACACAAAAAATTTTTCTGAAACTCTCGAGCCTGTTCCGGTAAGGAAGCCTGTCATAACTGCAGCAGTTTCCCCGTCAGCAGTCAGTACAGGAATTCTATTCCTTAATTCCCTGCTGATTTTATTGTCAATGAATAAATCTTTTATTTTCTTTGAACCTTTTTCAAGAAGTATCCTGTCTCCGTTCCTTCTGTTTCTGAAAGCGAGAATATGTGTACTCACCGGAACTGCAAAAAACAGGCTGATGTTACTATCCGCAGACCGGAATTCTTCCTGTGAAGCCCTCCTTACTGTAAGAGAAAGTCCGGACTCCTTCAGTTCCACTCTTTCCGGGATCCTGTCCGCCGGAAAACTGTACTCCCAGTCTGCAGCAGGAATGGAAGGAACAGATGATCTGATTCTCAGAACAGGTCCTCTGACTGACCGGATTTTTTCCACAGTCAGTCCCCGGACGGAATAGAGCACAAGCTCCGGCTTTTCGGACATGAATCCCCGGCGGATTTCATCCAGAATTTTCTGTGATACAGGAAGACCATTTTTCTCCAGGACAGAGGCTGCAGCGTGAAAGAACAGAGTCTTTCTGTCTGCGAATTTCCATGCATCCAGGACAACCTCTCCGTTATCACCTGTCACGCTGCCGCCGGAAACCAGCTGAACTAGATCATCAGCCATTTCTGCATACTGAAGTGACAGTTCTGCCAGACGGTCCATTCGTACGGCAAAATCAGGATAGGCTTCTGAAATGACAGGCAGAATTCTGTTCCGTATATAGTTCCTCTTATAACGAATATCCTTATTGCTCGCATCCTCCCGCCATGAAATATTTCTTCTGCGCAGATAGGATGTTATTTCCTGAACAGAACAGCATCTTACAGGACGGATAATGCTGTCCCTGACAGGAAGTATTCCTTTCAGTCCAATGATTCCGGTTCCGGAAAAAATTCTCATGAGCATTGTTTCTGCACTGTCTTCAAGATTGTGGGCAACAGCTATGCGGTCATATTTATGCTCACTGCAGATTTCTGCCAGCATGGAGTATCGAACATCTCTGGCAAATTCCTCAAAGGATCTTCCGCGGCTGTCTTCCTTTGTAAAATCATAGGTTCTGCCGAAAAATGGAATATGGTGTTCAGAGGCAAAATTCCGGACCAGAACCTCATCAGCATCAGACTCGGCCCCTCTTGTCAGATGATTGAGATGAAAGATTCCAGGTTCAAAAGAAAGTTCATCTTTAAGAGAAAGCAGAATATGAGCCATGCACATGGAATCCTTTCCTGCAGACATGGACATAAGGACTCTGCTTCCAGAAGGAATCATTCTGTGCTTCCGGATGAATGCCAGCACCCGCAGTTCAAGCTGTTCAGGGGCTCCCATTATTTTGCCTTGACTCCTGAAAAGAAATATTATATGTT
>JAZRYV010000045.1:0-9377 GCA_045600925.1 Spirochaetota bacterium | reverse complement strand
GTGAAAAACTTGGAACCATTGAATATAATCCTGCAGAGAAAGTGAAAACATCTTCCCTGACCCTGAATAAAAACCTTTCAGGAAAGGTTCCAGTTAAGGAACTGGAAATCACTGCTTCAGGAACAGGAGGAGCTGCTGCCTTTACTGTTGCTGCCGAGGGATATTTAAAATTCAGACCTGAAGGCATTCTGTCTCCTTTTAAAAAGGAGAACAGAAGCCTTTCTGCAATGTCCAGAGGCATAAGCCTTACCAGAAGCTGTTCCACTTTGTCCAGAGTAAAGGACGGGCAGGGGCGGGAATATCTGGTTCCATGTCCTGCAGATGAAGATACTGTCCTTCATTCAGGAGATGAAATCCTGATACGGCTGAGATTCCGGCCTGAAAAAGATATGGAGTATCTGATTCTCGAAGACTTCCTGCCTTCCGGTTTCAGAGTTGTTAAGGAAAATGCCTATGCTTCTGAAGGCGGACCATGCAGATGTGAAAAGCATGATGAAAAGATGGTTTATTTTTTTACCGGAGTAAAAAAGGACAGGGAATATGAGGCGGCATATACCATCAGGGCAGAGCTTGAAGGAAATTTTCTGGCCAGACCTGCTGTAATAAAATGCATGTACGACAGCTCGGTTCAGGGCTGGTCGGAGCCTGCAGTTTTTGATGTAAAGAACTGAAAAATAACAGATGGCTGCAACCGAAAGACATAAATTATGTCTTTATGTCTGCAGTCATACAGACCTGTCAGAAAATTTGAGGTAAAAATGAGTTCCGGAAATTACAGTTACAGGCAGGACATATTTTCAGCCGTTGAAGACCTGTGCAGAAGGTTCAGCGAACGTGTTCTCTTTTATTTTGAAGGGGAAAAGATCTCCTTTGGTGAATTTTATGAAAGTGTTTTAAAGAGAGCAGTTTTTCTTCAGCAGAATGGAATTAAGGAAGGTGATGCTGTTGCTCTTATGGGATCCAATTCCCCCGACTGGTGCAGCCAGCTGCTGGCTGTCATCAGTACAGGTGCAGTGGCTGTTCCTCTGGATGTTAATCTTCAGGCAGTTCAGCTGCCGGATATGCTGAAGGCTGCAGAGGTAAAAGCTGCCTGTGTTTCTTCTGAATTCATGGACAGAATAACTGCTGTGCCTGTATACGATATGAAGGATTCTGCTGCAGAAACAGCGGAAGGTTTCACTCCTGCCAGACCGGATTATATGTCCACAGCACTTATGCTTTTTACGTCCGGAACCACAGGCACCCCGAAGATGGTATGTCTCAGCCATATGAATGTGCTGCATATATGCATGGTCTGTACTGACTTTGAAGAGTATACGGAAAATGATGTGACTCTTGCTCTGCTTCCTCTGTTCCATGTATATGCTCTGGAGGCATGTTTTCTGGCACCGCTGGTAACAGGAAGTTCTATTGTTCTTGTTAATTCTCTTAAGGGACCGGATATAATGAAGGCTCTGGGAGATTTCCCGGTTAGCATTTTCCCTGCAGCTCCGGTCATGTGGGAACTGTTCTTCAGGGCTCTTGAGGCAAAAACAGGTCCGGGAACTTTTAAACATTCTGTGTTCATGTTTTTTGTAAAGCATGCACCGGTTTTAAGAAAGGCCGGCCTAGGATTTCTGGTAAATAAAATTTTTCTGCCTGTTCATCAGGCTTTCGGCATGAAGCACCGCTTTTTTATCAGCGGAGGTGCTCCTCTAAAAAAAGAATATTTTAAGTATTTCAAAAACATGGGTTTCAGTTTTATAGAAGGCTACGGTCTTTCTGAAACCACAGGACCAATTACAATTCCTTTTTATAAAAATGCAGAAGCAGGAAGCGTCGGAAAACCCATGCCCGGCAATGAAGTAAAAATACTTAATGTGAACGAAGACGGCATAGGAGAAATCTGTTTCCGCGGTCCGGCAGTCATGTCTGGTTACTATAAAAATCCGGAAGCCACCAGAGAGGCATTTGACGGAGAGGGATTCTTTAATACAGGTGATCTTGGCAGGCTGGACAAAAATGGAGAACTTCATGTAACAGGACGTCTTAAAAATGTCATTGTCCTGGATACAGGGAAAAATGTGTATCCTGAAGAACTGGAAAGCTATTACAGAAAGTCGCCGCGTATTTCCGAAATAGCTGTAATAGACAGAGTGGCTGACGGCAAAACACAGGTGTTTGCAGTCATCACTCCTGTTTCAAAAGCAAAGGACGAATACAGCCGTATAAAGGAGGAGATTGAGGACTTGAACAAAGGACTTCCTGCCTACAGAAGAGTTCATAACTTTGCCCTATCCATGGACGAACTGCCGAAAAATTCAACCCGTAAGATTCTGTACAGGGATGTGAAAAAACTCCTGGCCGAAGGTGCATATCAGTGCAGCGAAAATGATGAGGCTGAATTCAGAACAGAACTGAAAGGTGCTGATATCCGGGAAGAAAGCATTGTGGAATTCCTTTCCGGAAAATTTAAAAGAAAACTCTATGCCAATGAAAGACTGGAGGATCTGGGTGTGGATTCTCTTGGCATGATTGAACTGGTTACAGGTCTGGAGGAACAGTTCGGCATACAGGCTGATGTTAAGGAACTGACAGGCAGGAAGAACCTTGCAGAAGCTGCAGCCTATCTGGCCTGTCTGGATGCAAAAGGAGGAGCCTGTCTGGATGACCGTATCCTTAATGGAGAGATAACCAGAAAACCAAGAAAATTCTACAATCCTCTGTACAATGTTTTCGATGCAGTGGTGGCATTCCTTTCCCGCAGATTCTGGCATGTAAAAATCTACAACAGGGAAAGACTCAGAATAGACAATGCTGTATTTGTTGCAAACCATCAGTCCTTTCTGGACATGATCTGGATGTGTTTCTGTTTCCCGGTAAAGTACAGAAAGAACATATATGTTACAGGAAAGAAAAAGTTTGCCTTTATCCGTCTTCTGTTCCCCATTTTCCCGGTTCTTTTTCTGGATGACAGCAACAGCATGGATGTGCTCAAGGCAAATGCGGATCTTCTCCGTCAGGGCAAGAGTTCCCTCATTTATCCTGAAGGAACCAGAACACCAGACGGTAAGATGGCTCCATTCAAAAGCGGAGCTGCCTATCTGGCCTGGAAGCTGGGTAAAAAAGTAGTTCCCATGGGAATCAACGGTGCCTATGAAATCTGGCCCAGATCCCGTAAGCTTCCAAGACTGTTCACAAAGGAGCACGGAGAAATCTATATAGGCGAGCCAATGGATCCTTCTTTATATCCTTCTGTGGAAGCATTTAATAAAGCCATAGAGGCACAGGTTAGATCCATGGTAAAGAGGGAAAACGGAGCCGTCTGACAGAACTGCCTGACAGTTTTTGCATGTTAAAAAAATGCTGCCCTCCGGCAGTATTTTTTATTCCTGAAAAAGATTGACTGTCATGTATCTTTTTTTATTTTATGTCTCATATTTATTATCATGTTTTCAAATAAAAAGTCTTCAGAAAAACTTCCCGGCGGTATCAGAGAACTTCTGTCCATCGCTCTTCCAATGATTATTTCCACATCCTGCGACGGTATTATGACTTTTACTGACCGTCTTTTCTTGGCCAGAATCGATCCTGAACAGATGAATGCAGTTATGGGCGGCGGCCTTGCTCTTCAGACAATGAGCTTTTTCTTTATGGGGATAATCGGATATTCTACAGCTCTGTGTGCAAGGTACTACGGGGCAGGGCAGAGGAACAGATCTTCACTGGCTGCTTTTCAGGCATTTCTTCTGGTACTGGTATCCTGGCCTCTGATTATGGCCATGGAACCTGCTGCAGAAAGGATATTCTTCTGGACAGGTCTGTCGGACGGCCAGATAGAATATCAGTGCAGATATCTGAAGGTTCTTGCGGCCGGTTCTGTTTTCGGCATGCTTCGTTATTCTCTTGGCTGTTTCTTTTCAGGCATAGGAAGGACACGTGTGGTTATGACAGCTACAGCTGCGGCCATGGCTGCAAATGTGGTCCTGGACTACGGTCTTATTTTCGGAAATTTCGGTTTCCCGGCTATGGGGGTAACCGGTGCTGCACTGACCACATCAGCCGGAAGTCTTGCCGCTGTAATAATTCTTCTGATCTTTTATTTTGCAGAACAGAACAGGACAAAGTTCTCCGTTATGTCCTCCTTTCGTTTTGACAGAAAGATCATGTGGAATCTTATACGCTACGGATATCCTGCAGGCATTGAATTTCTTCTGACTTTTATTTCATCATCCATAATGACAGGCCTGTTTCACGGATGCGGACCGGCTGCAGCCACTGCAAGTACTGTTATGTTCAACTGGGATCTTGTTTCCTTTATTCCTCTGCTTGGAATTGAAGTTTCTGTGACCAGCCTTGTGGGAAGATACATGGGTGCTGAAAATCCTGATTCTGCATACAGATCCTCTGTCTCCGGCATAAAGGCCGGTCTGGTCTATTCTTCTGTAATTTTTGTACTGTTTGTGTTTTTCCCTGGCATGCTGACAGATGTTTTCAGACCCGACGAGGCAAGTCAGATTTTTGAAGAGGCAAGGCCTCTGGCCATGTCCATGATACGTATTGCTTCCCTGTATGTTCTGGTTCAGGCAGTAATGATTGCCATGATCGGAGCTCTCCGGGGAGCAGGGGACACTCTGTTCCCCATGCTCTGCACAACAGCATCAAATGCAGTGGGACTTCCTGTACTCTATGTTGTTCTTTCTGTCTTAAGGCTTCCGGTGACTGCAGGATGGACAGTCATGGTGTCATCATTTTTTATCTTCTTTACTTTTATAATCATCAGATTTAAAAGAGGGAAGTGGAAGAATATTCGTATTGAATAGTTCTGATGGCTCTGAAACTTCAGGCTTTAAAGAATCTGTTATGCCATGGAGCAGGACGGGAAAGATGGAGATAATTAAGCAGAGGCCGACCGCCTTCTGCTTAATGTCAGATGCATGCTTTTTACTGAACCAGAAAGTTCATCTCCATAATCGGAAGCATTACGGAAAGCACTATGACTCCGATTATTATTCCCATGAATATGATGATCAGCGGCTCAATAAGACTGGTAAGGCTTGAAACTGTCAGGTCCAGCTCTGTTTCATAGACATGTCCTATGTTAATAAGCATGCTGTCCAGATTGTCGCTGGATTCACCTGCTGCAATCATTCCGAGAACAAGTTTCGGAAGAAACTCTGCCTTTGCCAGGGCTGCAGATACAGCAGACCCTTCTTTTATTTTTGCAGCAGCCTCTGTCAGCCTTTCCTCTGCAATGGAATTGTTCATCATCCTGGAAACAATTTCAAAGGCCTTTATAATGTCCACTTTGTTGGCCAGCAGAACTCCAAGGTTCTGGGTGAATTTAAGAACCAGAATTTTCCTGTACAGAATGCTGAATACAGGAATCTTCATCTTTAAGGCATCCAGCTTCTTTCGTCCTGCAGGTGAAGATGAGTACTTTCTGAAGCCCAAGATCAGCAGTATGACTGCAGCCGGAATCAGAAACCACCATGAAGAAAGAAAAGAGCTGATTCCAATAACTATCTCCGTAGGCAGGGGCAGCTCTCTTTCCTGATCATTAAACATTTCTGCAATGGAAGGGATTACATTCACCAGAAGGAAGATGACAACAATTAATGCAAATATGAACATAAAGGCCGGATAGTAAAGAGCTGCCCTTATTTTGCTTTTCAGGAGACTGCCTTTTTCAGACATTTCAGCAAGCCTTTCCATAACCTGATCCAGGGAGCCAAGATTTTCTCCCACACGTACCATGTTGATGTACATGTCAGAAAAAACAGATCCCTGTCTGGCAAGGGCATTGGAAAAGGAACTTCCTTCCTCCAGTTTATCCTTAACATCGGCGATTATGGTCCGGAATCTCCTGCTTTCAATCTGATCCATAATGGCAGTTATGGCAGTCAGAAGAGGAAGACCTGCCTTAAGAAGAGTGGCAAGCTGCCTGCTGAAAAGTCCGATCTGTCTGGAACTGAATTTAAGACTTATCTCAGCAGATATCCTTTCCGCCAGTTCCCTGAGCTTTCCTGTTTTCTGATCACCGGAATTTTTAACTGAAACTATGTTTTCCTGTTTCCACAGCTTTACAGGATAAATGCCCTGAGCCCGTATTCTGCTTTTTGCTGCAGCTTCGGACTGGGCATCTATATCCCCGGAAACGTTTTCTCCTTTTGCGTTCAGTGCCTGGTATCTGAAAATCATCAGCTTACCCTCAGAACTTCTTCAACGGTTGTAATTCCCTGAACAGCTTTTTCCAGGCCGTCCTCAAGAAGTGTTTTCATGCCTTCCTTCCTGGCCTGTTCCTTGATGGTGTCCGAATCTGCTCTTGCAAGAATCAGTTTCTTTATTGCAGATGAAACCGGAAGCAGTTCATATATTCCGCTCCGGCCTGCATAGCCGGTGTTCATGCATCTGCTGCATCCACTGCCTCTGTAAAGTTTTCCCTGAGGCAGATCAGAAAGCTTAAGTCCAAGTTCTTCCAGCTCTTTCCGGCCTGGAACATAGGCCTCCCTGCAGGCCGGACAGATGTTTCTAACAAGACGCTGTGCCATGAAAGCATTTACGGAGGAGGCAATGAGAAAAGGTTCAATTTCCATGTCCATGAGACGGGTCACACCGCTGGCAGCATCGTTGGTGTGCAGCGTGGAAAAAACCTGATGTCCTGTAAGGGCTGACTGGACTGCAATCTCTGCAGTTTCCCTGTCACGGATTTCTCCGATCATAACAATGTCAGGGTCCTGCCGGAGAATGGATCTGAGACCGCTGGCAAATGTAAGATCTATTTTCGGTTTGACCTGCATTTGTCCTATTCCCGGCAGCTGGTATTCAATAGGATCCTCAACAGTCAGGATGTTCACCTTCTCCGTATTCAGTTCCACAAGGACGCTGTACAGTGTTGTGCTCTTTCCGCTTCCGGTAGGACCTGTTACAAGAATAATTCCGTTTGTCTTCTTGATAAGTCCGTCAAAAATTTTTCTTGTGTATGCAGAAAATCCCAGACTGTCCAGGCTGAAGTTCATGTCCGTTTTGTTTAGAATACGGAAAACAACTCTTTCCCCCCAGTATGTAGGGAAGACTGAAACACGTATGTCTATGTCCTTTCCTGAAATTTTCAGCTGAATACGTCCGTCCTGGGGAAGACGGTTTTCTGCAATATTCAGGTTTGCCATAATTTTAATGCGGGAGATAATGGCACTCTGGTATTTTTTAGGTGGAGTGAACATTTTGTACAGAATTCCGTCTATGCGGAACCTGACCACAATCTCTTTTTCATAGGGTTCAATGTGGATGTCGCTGGCTCTGTCCGAAACAGCCTGTTTTATGATAGTGTTTACCAGCCGGATGATGGGGGCATCGTTGGCCATGTCCATAATGTCCCTGGATTCATCAATATCGTCATCCGAAAGAATTTCCAGTCCGTCGGAACCTTCCAGGTCTTCTATTACATCATCTGTTGTTTCATTTTTCTGCAGTTCAAAATGGGCCTGTATTATGCGGATAATCTCATCCCTTGTGGAAAGCACTGTCACAACTTCCATTTCAGGGAACATGTTCCTTATGTCATCCAGCGGCTGGATGTTAAAATAGTCATCTGTGGCCACATAAATTCTGCCGTCTCTGACCTTATAAGGTACAGTCAGGTTTTTAATAAGGAATGCCGGAGATATATCTTTTAAAATGCCGCTGCGGTCATCAAATTTAAGCTGAAGTTCCGCATTTATTCCGTACATGAATGCAAGTGCATCCAGAATCTCCTCTTCTTCTGCAAAGCCTTTTTTGACCAGAATCTCACCGATCCTCAGTTTCGATGTTTTCTGTGCAAGCAGAGCTTCCTGAAGCTGTTCCTGACTGATGATTCCTCTGTCAGTCAGAACCTTTCCTGTTTTAAGCTGTCCAGGCATGTATTTTTCTCCTTACCAGTCAATTATGAAAGATATTCAGGGGAATTCAAGAAAATTTTTTAATGCCGCTTTTCCTGCCGCAGCAGTTTTTTTTATCCGGGCTGTAAAATTGTTTACATAATGAACAGAAAAAGCTAGTAAGGAAAAATAAAAGAACAGAAGGAGAAATTAATGGAAATCATACAGGGAGAATACAGGGACACTTTTCTTGAGGAGGCTGATGATCTGCTTTCAAGACTCAGCCGTGATCTTCTGTCCTATGAAAAAACAGCTGATACAGACAGCATAAACGATATTTTTCGTTCAGTACATACGCTGAAGAGCTCTGCAGCAGCAGTGGGACTTTCCGATCTCAGCAGTTTTATCCATGAAACGGAAAATCTTATACAGGCTCTGCGTGACGGAAGACTTCTTCCATCCAGAAATATAATGAATCTGCTTTTTCGCTGCTTTGACCTTGTTACAGGTGTTATAGAATCTGCAGCAAAGGGCCGTAGATCTGAAGAAAATCTTTCGAAGGCCATAGAAGACATCCGGTCCGTATCTCCGGAGGCCGAAGCTGTGGAAAAGAAATCCTCTGCATACAGAATACCTCCTGTTTCCCTGGATCTTCTGGATCTTGGCCGTATCCGTGAAGGGATTGCAGAAGGAAAATCCATTCTTGAACTTACAGTGTTCATAGATCCTTCCGCGCAGATGAAATTTCTCAAAGCTACAATAATAACCATGAATCTCAGCAGAACAGGGGACGTTATAAAAACTTTTCAGGACTCTCCTGATCTGTCCGGGAACGTGTTTCGCATACTGATCAGCACTGATTCTCCACGGAAAGAGCTGGTACGGGCCTGCAATATTGATCAGATCATAAAAGTCATGTTCAGGGATCTGACTCTCGGAAAAAAGAACGGGAAAACAGCTGTAAAATTTTCCCAGGCTGGGGAAGCTGTTCTTGGAAAGGAAACATCGGTGAATACCAGCGAGCCCTCCTTCCCGCTGGCAGTTCCTGCCATGACAAAGCCTGTTTCGCTTCAGCCCTCTCTTTCTGATTCTGTGAGAGTGTCTGCAGAAAAGCTTGATGAGGTTCTGAAAAACGCAGAAAAGATTTCCGGTGCAGGAGCCAGTTTTGATGAACTTTACAGAAAACTGGAGACTTCTGCAGCTGACCGCGGGGTTCTGTCTGAAGTGAAGACTGCTCTGGACAGCATATCCTCTGCCGCGAAAAATCTTTACGAAGGCGTTCTTGCCTGGCAGATGGTTCCTGCTGAAAAAATCTTCTCCGGCTTTTTCCGTGTGGTAAGGGATCTGTCCAGGGAAACAGGCCGTGAAATAAATCTTTCCCTTAAGGGAGAAAAGACTTCTGTGGAAAAATGCATTGCAGATCAGCTGCCTGGAATCCTGATTCATCTTGTCAGAAACGCAGCTGCTCACGGAATCGAAGATGCTGCAGAAAGAAGGCATTCCGGAAAACCTGAAGCCGGAAACATCACCTTTGAAGCA
>JAZRYV010000044.1:0-1170 GCA_045600925.1 Spirochaetota bacterium | reverse complement strand
TGCGGTATAAAGCGTGTTACCATAACAGGAGGAGAACCATTGATCCGCTCGGATTTCTGGACTATTATCGATTCCCTGACAGAGCATCGGATCCTTCCTGCAACTATTATGACTAATGCTGCCCTTCTGAATGAAAGTATACTGGATGGCTTCGAAGAAAGAGGACTGCATCCAAATTTCCAGATCAGCTTTGATGGTCTGGGATTTCATGACTGGTTAAGAGGAGTAGATGGAGCAGAGGAGATGGCGAAAAAGGCATTCGCTCTGTTAAATTCCCGAGGCTATTCCTTCTCCGTAGGGATGACCCTGTTTAAGGATAATCTTCACACCCTCCGGGATACAGTGAACTACCTGGCAGAAGCAGGATGTTCATCCATGAAAGTCAATGTAGCCTACGAGTCTGGTGCATGGCAGAACCAGCCGGAACATTTCCTGGATTTTGAAGAGGGATTGCAGGTATATCTTGACTACGTACCACAGTATTTTGAAGATGGTGCTCCATTAGGTATTATGCTGGATGGCGCATTTGTGTATGAAGTTGGGGCAAATAGATATGATATGGCTTTTAATAAGCATGTCCTGGACAGACCGGAAAAACAATTCACATGTGGTTCCCTGAGATCCATGGTCTACATCAGTCCGGAAGGAAAAGTACTTCCTTGTCAGTCCATGATGGCAGCTCCGATATTTGATGAATATCCTGATCTGTTTGATACATCTCTGCAGCAGGTACTTTCCGATTCCAAGTATATAAATGACGTATGTTCATCTATGCAGGATTTTATTGATCACAACCCTGAATGTAAGGAATGTTCATATCTGAAGAACTGTCATGGTGGATGCAGGGCTTCAGCCATAGGTGCAGCAGGGAGTGACTTTTTAGCACCTGATCCAAAGGCCTGTCTGTATTTCAAGAATGGCTGGTTTGAAAAGTTCCGGGAAGCAGGAGATCCTGCCTTTGAAAAATACAAAGAAGCACATCCGGAACGAATCAGGGAAAATCAGAAAATAAAAGAAAAAGCAGAATGTTGATATAGATGTGAAAAGGAGAAAAAACATGAAATACGATTTTTCAAAACTTGACAAAAAAACTATCGCAAAAGGATTAAACTGCAAAACAGTAGACGAATTAAAAGAATTTGTAAAAACAAATAATATTAATATTCCGGA
>JAZRYV010000043.1:0-29736 GCA_045600925.1 Spirochaetota bacterium | reverse complement strand
AGTACCGATAAATCATAACAGTCAAAAATCGCCGATACATAGACTTTTCCATTCCTGCATTTTATTTCTGTTATATCTGTCACTGCCTTCGCAAATGGTCTCTCCGAACTGAAATCCCTCTTCAGAAGATCTTCTGATTTCCTGGCATTCCTGTCTGCCTTTGTTATCCCCTTCGCCTTCCTTAATGGCCTGTGGACGAGTCCTGTCTTCTGCATTATACTGTCCTTTCACTTGGTATATCTCTTCTTCCTGGCTCCCTCAGCTTAAGAGCCTGATACATCCTCTGCCTTCCGTATGTATGTCTTCTCTGACTATCTGTTTCATTTCATCTGCAAGTGGCTGATACTTCCATGCTCTGTTCCTGTTCTTCTCATATTTGCGAAAGCCTTCAAGGCTTATATTCAACATTTTACAGTAAAATGATTTTTTCCCTTTATCCGGCCGCCTTTTGTCTTCTTTTCTATAAACTTCATTTTTAATCCTTTCCTGACTTCCGACGGCTCGCTGCAAAAAAAGAGCTTGCCTCTGCTAAAAAATCTCTCTCTTTTTCTAATCTCCTTACTTCTTTCCTCAGTAATTCCACCTCCATCCGAAGCCTGATATTTTCCTGATTAGCACTCATTTTCTTTTTACATCCTTCAGACTGTTCTGCTTCTTCTAAAAACCTTTTTCATTGGCTCTGACCCACCCGTACAGTGTTCCTGCCGGAATATCAAGTTCCTCTGCAACTTTTCCGCAGGAACCTGTTTCCTGAACAAGTTTTACTGCCTGTTCCTTATACTCCTGATCGTAACGACGTAATTTCCTTGACATACCTGTTCCTTCCCTCTTTATTCTTTTATTATTCTGAGGAAATTGTGGCAACTTATTTTACACTAGACCAGTATTATGCTGCAGTTGTCGGAAAAGTAAATCTGTCCTTCCTGGAAAAACATTATTTTCCGTCAGGACAGACTGTTATCTGCTGTATGTGCATCTGGCTGTGGATGATTCCCACACCGTAACTGAAGATACCTTTACATCCTCCGGCCGTTCTGCCAGCCTTTTTTCAGCTTCTGTGAATATGAACTTTGCCAGATTTTCCGAACTGGGGTTGACGGCGTCAAAGGGAGGAACTTCGTTCAGATTTTTGTGATCCAGAATGTCCAGAATTTCATTCAGAATATTTTTGATGACCTTGTAGTCTGTTACCAGCCCGATGTCATTCTGCTTTTCCCCCTGAACGGAAAGTTCTGCCCTGAAATTATGTCCGTGGAGGTTTTCGCATTTGCCTTCATATCCTCTCAGCTGATGGGCTGCAGCAAATGAGTTTTCGACTGTAAGTGTGAACATTTTTTCCTCTTTACATGAAACCTGCAATGAGTCTTGCTATCTGTTCAATTTCTTTTTTTGTAAGTGTCGGATACAGCGGCACCGTATAGAGTTTTTTTGTCAGTCTGTCTGCATTGGGATAGTCCATACCCTTCAGCCCCAGATATTCATGCAGGGCTCTGGATACAGGACGGGCAGTTTCAACTCCGTTTTTCTTCCAGTACTTCTGAATGTTTTCCTCTGCGGCATCAAACACTATTGGAAATGTCTGCCATCCGAATGAAGGACTGTAGGGAAAAGGCAGACGGTGGGATGTCAGCCTTGCTGCGTCACAGAATCTGGCTGCTATTTCTTTTCTCCGTTTCAGGAATTCATTCAGTTTTAAAAGCTGTGAGCTTCCCATGGCCCCCTGAAGATCGGTCATGGTATAGTCCAGGTTAAGGCAGTCTTCTCCGTTTCTCAGGTCCCTCATAATGGAAAAGGCTCTCGGGTTGTTTGTGAGCACTGCACCTCCGTTGCCGGTCGTTATCATCATCTCCGGTGCAAAGGAGGCTACTGCAAAGGCTCCTGTTTTCCCTGCAGGAAAACCGTTGTATTCGCATCCTGTAAAATGAGAGATGTCCTCAATGACAGGGACATTGACATCTGCCAGTTCATCAGTCGGTGCCGGGAACCCGAAGGTATGGCATATGACCACAGCCTTTGTTTTATCCGTAATAAGGCTTTTTATAATGTCTGATGATGGACACAGCATGCCGTCACCGCAGTCTGCAGGTACAGCTGTGGCTCCTGTAAGGCTCAGGGCGCTGAGTGCTGCAGGGGAGGAGTAGTCAGGCAGAATTACTTCATCTCCGGGCCCCAGCTCCAGCCCGCTGAAAACCAGATGATATGCTGCTGTAAGGGAATTAACTGCCAGACAGAATTTTCTGTCAGTCAGTGTGCACAGTGATGTTTCCAGTGCCTTTACCTGTTCTCCTGAGGAAAGTTCCTCGTTTATAAGGCAGTCAAGAACTCCTTCCAGTTCTTTTCTTGTAATAGTAGGTTTGTTTGAAAGAATTTTCATTGATACAGTCCGGTTTTCATTTAAATATATCAGAGGGCAGGTCTCACTGAACACTGTCCAGTCTGCTGCTTTTTTTGAACCATCTTCCGGCCTTGGCACAGTGCTTACCGTTAACCATGACCACATCTGCAGTAAAATCATTTTCTCCCTGCATGAGGCAGCTTCCCACTCCGTAGGCATCAACAGGTGCTTTAAGGGCTTCAAATCTGGCAATCTTTTCCGGATTAAAACCTCCGGAAACCACGATTTTTACATGCTGAAAGCCTGCTGAATCCAGAGCTTCCCTCATGGCAAAAACAAGTTCCGGAATGACTCCGTTGGGATAGAAATCCCCCATGTTCTGGATAATGGCCTTGTCCACCATGTTTTCCGATGTGTCCAGTCTTACTCCCCAGAGGTCTTTTCCGAATTCC
The DNA here is from genome assembly GCA_045600925.1 of Spirochaetota bacterium. Lineage (GTDB taxonomy): Bacteria > Spirochaetota > UBA4802 > UBA4802 > UBA5550 > JAZRYV01. The sequence continues at coordinate 26,949 of JAZRYV010000043.1, read as the reverse complement.
CTGGCACATTTAAGAGCTGTTCCTATGCAGTCGTTTTCAAAATCCACCAGAGCCACAAGGCTGGTCTCCGGATAGGATTCATGGAAAAATTTTGTAGCAAGAACAGTATCTCCGCTGCAGGCGGCAATCAGTGCATGAGGAACTGTTCCGGAAGCACTGGCTCCCCACCATTCAGCCTGGGCAGGAACGGCAACACCGCCGGCTCCGCCTATATGGGCTGCATAGCCGTCTCCTCCCTGAGTTGCCCAGTGATCAAATCTTGCCGGGAAAAAGAGAACGGTGGCTCCGTTTGCAGCCTCCACAACATTGCGGACGTTGGTGGCAATCTTTGTCCTTCGTGCCAGAACTCCCAGATACAGGCTTTCCAGATGGGCATAGAGGGAAGGATCTCCCTTTATATGCATTACCGGTTCTCTGGGGGATATAAGATCTCCGTCATAAAGTGCATCTATTTCCAGTGCGTCAAAACCGTTTTCCCACAGACTGTCAAGTTCGGAATTGATTTCCAGTTTCTGCCGGACAAAGGACAGGTATTTTGCTCTGTCTGTAAGATAATAGTTCCTGCTTTCCTTTTTCAGCTCCATCAGCCTGTCAAAGAGCTTGTAGGCCTTTTCATAGTCTTTATAGCGTCCGCTGCCGAGTTTTAAAATGGCAATGGCTTCATCTATGCCGCAGAGAACGGAATTTTTTTTCTGAAAGACCTGGGTCACAACTTCCGGATGGATGTTGTGCTGCTCAAGAACAATTTTTTCACGCCAGAAATAAATGTCGCTTCTGTATCCTCTCCTCATTTCCTGAACAGGGAGGTCGAAAACATTGGAATTCAGTCTCTGTTTCATATTTTTCTCCTGTGATCTTTTTTATCTGCAGATGTCTGCAAGATCAGCCCAGACCTCTGTTTCTGCAAGTTTTTTAAAGGGACTTTCTTTTATGAGAGAAAGAAATTCCCCGAAATCCTCTGCTGTTTCCTCATCAGTTTCCCTGGATCCGCCGGTTTCCGTATCCACAACATACAGCATATGCTCCATTGCCTCAGACAGAAGTTTTTCTCCTTCCTGTGCCCGTCCTGTTTTCCAGAAAACCATGGCAGCATTGAAAATAAGGCTCAGCTGAGTGCAGTCATAGGCAAACGAGGAAAAGAAAGGCCGCCAGCTTTCTGCTGTGAACAGTTTAAGCTTTTTCAGAAGTTTTTCCCCTTCTTCGGCCATTCCGCTGCTGTCAGCAAGCACTGCACACAGGGCTCCGGACAGAACTCCTTCATCAGGTCTGTCCTCTTTCACTGCAGCAAAATACTGTCCGGATGCTCTGAAGGCCTCATCGTGTCTTCCCAGTTCATTCAGGCAGTAAAGATACTGGCATGCAGCTTCTGACCTGCCGAGAACAAGTCCGGCTGAAAAGCCTTTTTCAGCCGGTTTAAGGGCGGTTTCTGTCAGCCCTTTCCTGATTTTATCATCAGCATCTTTTAATGCTTTTTCGTATTCTGCAGACAGTTCTTTGTTCTTTATCATCTTGTCACTTCCTGTTATGAGGAAACAGTACCTTTATCTGTAAAAATGTCCACTAATAAAAATAGAATAAAATCCTCTTTTTAATAATAAAAAACTCTTGAATTTTATATTTATGCATGGTTTAATGCAGCGATTAGGTCAGGTGAGAGAAACGGAGGTTTTATGAGAAAGATTTTTTTATTACTGCTGGTTTTCCTGTCTGCAGCGTCTGCTGGTTTTGCAGAGATTAAAGTGACATCTGTAAAAGGAACAGCAGCCTTTAACAAAGGAAGCGTCTGGAAGGAACTTAAAACAGGAATGATTATTTCGGAAGGAACAAAAATAAGCACAGGTGTCAGGTCTGAGGTAGTTCTCAGGCTTTCCGGCAGTACGGTGAAGATCCGTCCTCTTTCAGTGATGAAAATATACGAAGACAAAAGGACTTCTTCAGATTCCAGCACCCGCATTGCCCTGAAAAGAGGAGGTCTGCGGGCTGAAGTAAACAGAATGAAAACAGTTAAAACAGTTTTCAAAGTTGCAACCCCGGTTGCCACTTCTGCTGTCAGAGGAACAGTTGAAGATATATATTCAGGTCCCTATGGTACAGTTTTCTCTGCACCTGAAGGCAGTTTTGATGTTGAGGATGCTTCAGGAAAAACACAGAATGTATCCGGTCAGCTTTCTCTGAAAACAGCAGAGAATGAAAGAGTTTCCGTCCTTTCCCTGACTGACTGCAGCGGTCTTCAGCCTGAAAATGCAACAGAGGAAGAAAAGGAAAATCAGGATCAGAACGGCACTGACAGTCCTGACGGAGGCAACGGGACAATGGAAAATTACAATAATATGAACATGAACGGAACGGGAACTCTGAATCTGACTGTTCACCTTCCGAAATAGAAACTGAGGACAGAGGATAAAAAATGAAAAAAATACTGACTGCTGTTTCTGCTTTCCTTTTCCTTCTGTGCGGGGCTCTTTCTGCAGGGAATCTGGAAAGTCTCAGCTATATAAACAGTCTTGACAGCAAAAAACAGGCTAAGGTTTCTGATGCTGTAAAAATGTTTCTTCTGGAGACAGGAGCAGGGCTCCCCTCCGGTTCACCTGACTGTAAGGCCCTTGAAAGAAAAGGAATAAAATGTGCTTCTGAATATAACAAACGTGGAAACGAAGTGCTCAGAAAAGGCACTCTCGCTCTCTTCTCTGCTCAGTATCTTGACCTGGGAGACAGCGTGATCTATAATCTTCTTAATGCTTTCAGCATACAGAGCGAACGGTATGCACTGACAGCCTGCACTGCTGCCGGGATTATGCCTGCAGACAGCAGCACAGATGATGAAATAAGCGGGCCTGAACTTATTCAGGTCATGAGCAGAGTTTCTGAAATTAAAGGAGGAGACAGATAATGAAAAGATATGCTGCTTTTTTTTCTGCTGTGCTGATTTTTCTTCCTTCACTGGTTTTTTCTGCTGCTAAGCCTGTGACATCAGATCAGTATTTCCCTGATTTTTCAGGAGACCTGGAAATGAATACAGTGAAAGATGCTCCTTCTTTTTCCAGCAGGGGAATTCAGTACGGGGCATGGGTTACTCCTGCTTTTATAGCCAGAAGTGTGTCAGGAAACACCGCCAGTATTATGACTGAGAATATAAGACTCTGGGGAAAGATGTATCTCTGGAGTAATTCCTTCATCTATGTCAGAGGGAAATATGTGCGTACGGACCCTGTTGACTGGGAAGGTCTTAAATCAGACAATATGCTGGATCTTGATCTTGGCTATATTGATATGAGCTTTTTCGGGAAAAGTCTGAATGTGGCTGTGGGCAGGAAGTATTTTTTTCTCGGAACAGGGCTTGTCCTGAACGGCAGAGGTGACGGTGCTGATATCCGTTTAAATGCAGGGCCTGTTTCGCTGAGAGCTTTCGGTCTTTATATCGGTTTTCTGAACAAGGACGACAATCCCTTCAGATTAAGCACTCCTGATTATGCCGACGGTGCAAAGAGAATCTTTGCGGGAGGCAGTGCTGCTGCTGATTTCCTGAATCAGAAACTCTATGGGTTCGGTCTTGTTCAGATTGACAAAGGTGATTATGATGAGAGGAAAGAGAAATACAGTTCCCTGTACACAGGTGCGGGGTTAAAAGGTTTTCTGTTCGGAGCCTCTTCATATTATGCTGAGTTCATATATGAAAGCGGAGAAAGCTGTCTGTCAGGCAGCGGAGAGAAAAAGGACATCAGTGCCATGGCTGTTAATTCCGGTCTGAACATAAGTGTTCCTGTAACCACATCTCCTCTTCTGCTGTTCCAGTATTCCTGGGGATCCGGAGACGGAGACAGAAAAGATTCAGTTTCTCCGAACGGCAATGTTTCCGGAAAGGATGAGACTTTCATTTCTTTCGGTACTTTCACTGCCGGTTATGCCCTGAATCCTTCCATCGGCAATCTTCATGTGTTCAGGGCCGGTTTCAGAATAGCTCCTTTTGAAGCACTGAAATCAGTTCATATCAGCCGGCTTATGATTACGGCAAAATATTCATATTATATGAAGGATAAGGCAGAAGGAACCATCAGCGGAGGAGAAGCTGCTGAAAACAGCAGATATGCGGGACAGGGTGCAGATGCTTCTCTGACATGGAAGATTTTTTCTGATATGTCTGTGTTTGCATCATACGGAATTTTTCTTCCAGGAGATGCTTACTCTTCCGATGAAAAGAACAGACATTTCTTCATGTCCGGACTTAACATTCATTTTTAAAACGAAAGAATATTTCATATAAGATAAGGGAAAAGGGCATTATATGCCCTTTTCTGTGTGCAGGATAAAATGCTTAAGAAAATTCCCGGATTTATAAACAGATTTATCGAAAAGAACAGACTGGCAGGTGTCATCATTGCTCTGGTCTGTTCCTGCATTACTGCAGTTCTGGGGCTTACTGATGCCTATAAAAGATTCAATATGAATCTTTATGACATCAGTTTTTCTGCAAGGCCGGCAGTTCAGGAATGGGACCGGCTTTATTTTGTGGATATTGATGACAACAGTACAGAAATGCTGGGGCAGTTTCCATGGCCAAGATGTCTTTACGGGAAGGCTGTCAGTTCCATGTCCGAGACAGGTGTTTCTGTTCCTGTCTTTGATATTCTGTTCCCTGATCCTTCTGCGAGGCAGGTGGATGAGTCTGAGTACAGGGATTTTATGGACAAGGTGGAAAGAAAATCCGAAATCAGTTCTGATGATATTCAGCAGATCATTATAGACAATGACCAGATTTTTTCCCAGAATCTTAAGGAGATGGGGAAGTCTGTTCTTGCCTACAGCATGTCTGATGAGGAGCTCCTGGAAGATGAAGCAGAGTTCAGAAAAACTTCTGCTTTCAGGGAGGCTGAAAAATATTTTCAGGAAAAAGCAACCCTTTATATTGATGAAAAAGACCGTCATCTGTACGAAAAAATGACTGATCCTAAAACAAAAAGCGTATCCTATCCCCTGGCATCTTTTATCCGTTCTGCCGGAAATTTTGGTTTTGTAAACAGGGATACTGACTCTGACGGAACTGTCCGGAGAGTCCGTCTTGTTCAGTATTTTGACGGAAGACTTTATTTTAATCTGTCTCTTATTATGCTGGCTGAGTACTGCGGAGTCCCTGTTCAGAACATTGAAGTTGTTCCAGGAGAAAAGATACGGATGAAAAATGCCTTTAATGTCCGGAAAGGCACATACGGAAATATTGATATTCCTGTGGACGATCAGGGCATGATGATGGTGAACTGGGCATCCGGTCCCAGAGAGAAAACCTTTAAAATCATACCTTTTTTTGCGCTGGTTGAATATCCTGAACTTGTTCAGCCTGTGTATGACCTGTTTGATTCCATAGGAGGCATTGAGGGCATTCAGAAGAGGAATGAAATTTATGAGGCTGAAGTTGATGCCGGAACAGCCTTTGAAAATGCATCCTCCCCTGAAGAAAAAATCCGGCTGAGAAAGGAGCTTGTTTCTCTGTTTGAGAAAGACAGAGCTCTGAAAGATGCATGGATGGAAGCCTTTGAAAAGGAAATAGGGGAAATGGAACAGGAGTATTCCCGTACAGGGGATCCTGTTCTGAAGGAAGATCTGGCATATCAGCAGAACAGGCTGAATGCCATGAAGCTGGTTCTGTCTGTTGAAAGTCTGAGAGACTGCATAGCTGTAACAGGACTCACTGCTGTGGGAACAGTTGATATAGGGTCTGTGCCCACAAACAGGGAATATCCCATGGTCGGCAGCTACCTGAACACAGTCAATACCATTATTAACGAAGCTTTTATCTTTGAGGTTCCCGTATGGGTAAACCTTCTGATTATTATTGTTCTTGCTGTAATAACCGGCTTTGCTGTACAGAGAATGACTGCAAAAACAACAGTTCCTTTCGTTGTCATTATGCTGGCTGCTTCTGTTGCCGGAGCTGAATATATGTTCATCGGCAGAAGCATATGGCTGGATATGATTGGCATCTCCCTTGCTGTGATAATGCCGTCACTGGTTATTTCATCGGTTAAATTCGTAGGAGAGGAAAAACAGAAGAGGTTCATTAAATCAGCTTTTGGTCATTATCTGGATCACGGAGTAATTGAGCAGATCATAGCCAACCCTGATATTCTGGACCTGGGCGGAAACGAGAAGTCCATCACCATTTTCTTTTCTGATGTTCAGGGCTTTTCCACGATTTCTGAAAAACTGACTCCTTCCGGACTTGTTTCTCTTCTGAACGAGTATCTCTCGGAAATGACAGATATTATTCTGAAACACGGAGGAACCATTGACAAATATGAGGGGGATGCCATTATCGCATTCTTCGGTGCTCCTGTCCCATTTGAGGATCATGCCCTTAGATGCTGTCTTGCAGCCATTGAACAGCAGAAAAGGCTTGCAGAACTGAGGAAGGTATGGGCTGAACAGGGCAGGGATCTCCTTAAGGTGCGGATGGGAATGAACACCGGAACTGCAGTTGTGGGAAATATGGGATCAAAAACCCGTTTTGATTACACAATGATGGGGGATTCCGTTAATCTTGCTTCCAGACTGGAAGGAGCCAACAAAGCCTACGGCTCCTGTTCCATGATCAGCGGTTCCACATACGAAGAAGTAAAGAATGATGTGGAAGCAAGAAAGCTGGATGTTATCCGTGTAGTCGGCAAGAAAGAACCGGTTGCCGTTTATGAGCTTATGGATGTAAAGGGCGGTCTGGACCCTGTAAGGACAGAGCTTGTTAAAATATGGGAAAAAGGAATCAGCCTTTATGAAGCCAGACAGTGGAATGAGGCTGAAGCTGTTTTCATGGAAGCTCTGAAGCTTGTTCCTGATGACGGTCCTTCCCTGACATATGCTGACAGATGCAGAATCTATGCTGCACAGCCTCCGGCCCCTGACTGGGACGGAGTTTTCGGACTCACTTCTAAGTAGAATGCAAACGGAGGGCCGTTTAATGAATGACTTTCTGGTCTTTGACGGGATTTCCAAAAGTTTCGGGAATCACAGAGTTCTGGACAGGGTATCCCTTTCTGTAAAGAAAGGCGACATTTTTTCTCTTTTAGGACCCAGCGGCTGCGGGAAAACCACTCTTCTTCGCATATGTGCCGGGTTCGAAATACCGGATGAAGGCCGGATCCTTCTTAACGGACAGGATATAACAGGTCTTCCTCCAAACAGAAGGCAGGTCAATACTGTCTTTCAGAATTATGCTCTTTTCCCCAACCTTAACGTATACGAAAATATAGCCTTCGGACTCAGGGTCGCCGGAGTCCGTGAAAATCAGATAAAAGCCGAAGTGGAAAGATTCCTTGAGCTGGTGCAGCTTTCCGAACATGCGGAACAGAAACCGGCACAACTCAGCGGAGGTCAGAAACAGAGGGTTGCCATTGCCCGTGCCCTTATTAACAGGCCTAAAGTTCTTCTGCTTGATGAGCCTCTGGCTGCTCTGGATCTTAAGCTCAGACAGAGGATGCTTGTAGACCTGGACAAGATTCATGATGAGGTTGGCATTACCTTCCTGTATGTGACCCATGATCAGGGCGAGGCCATGAGCCTCAGTGACCGTATTGCTGTTCTTAATGAAGGCAGTGTGGAACAGACCGGAACTCCTGCAGAAATTTACGAAGCCCCCAGAACAAGTTTTGTAGCTGCTTTCATAGGCGATACAAATTTCTTTGAAGGCAAGGTTGCGGAAATAAATGAGCCCTACAGTACTCTGCACATAGACGGTTTCCCGGACATGATTGTGTATAATGACAAGAAGATACGGGTAGGGGATGATGTTCATATTTCCATACGCCCGGAAAAATTTATGCTGTTCAGGGAAAAACCTGTCCTGTCTGAAAAGTTTAATCTTGTACAGGGAACTGTTGAGGAAATGAGCTATCTTGGGGCTTTTACCAGGTGCTGGATCAGGGTGGATGAGTTTCTGGTGGAGACCAGCAGCTATCATGACAGGTTCATGCTGGACGAAAAGATGCTTACCTGGGGAGATCCTGTATGGCTTGCATGGAATGCAGACTACTGTTACATGCTTGAACAGTATAATTACGAGGACGAGGCTCTTCTGTCTCTGCCGGACGAAGAGGTACTTGCTGAAGCCCAGGAAAGAGAGGCCATGGAACAGGAGGATCTTTCATGATCTCCATTAATAAAAGAAACGAGCTTCTTTCTTCACTTCCTTCTCTGGTATGGCTGTCTGTTTTTTTCGTAATACCTACGCTTCTGGTTCTTGCCATGGCATTCAGATCTGCAGATGCTTTCGGCGGCATCGGAACGGAGTGGACACTGGATTCCATCCGCAGCCTGAGGAATCCGGACTACCCGGAGATTATCTGGCGGACTCTGTGGCTCAGTGTGGTGTCCACAGTTATATGCATTGTACTTGCAGTGCCGTCAGCCTATTATATTGCCGGTTTAAAGAAAAAATATCAGGATCTGGTTCTTCTTCTGATCATTGTTCCTTTCTGGATAAATTTTCTGATCAGGATTTTTGCATGGAAGGTGTTTCTTCATCCGGAAGGTCTGTTTAAACAGCTTCTGGTTTTTCTTCATGTATCATCTCCGGATACTCTGCTTCTGTACAGGCCGGAGGCTGTGCTTACAGTTATTGTCTATTCATATCTGCCTTTTGCCCTGCTGCCCATATATGCGGCTGCAGAAAAATTTGACTATAATCTGCTGGAGGCAGCTTCGGATCTGGGAGCCAGCCGTTTTCAGGCCATACTGAGGGTTTATCTTCCGGGAATAAAAACAGGTCTGATCACAGCTCTTTTTGTTGTCTTTATTCCTGCCCTTGGGTCCTATGTGATTCCTGACATAGTAGGAGGGGCTTCATCGGAAATGATCGGCAACAAGATTGCCCAGAGGACTTTCGTGGACCGTAATCTTCCTCATGCCAGTGCTCTGTCTGCGGTTCTTGCCCTGGCTGTGCTCCTTCCTGCCGCTGCCGGTCTTACAAGAAAATTTTTCAGAGACAGGGCTATGTCTGCCATAGGATACAGGAAATGAAAAAAAGCAGAATCCCTTTTATAACTACGGCAGCCATACTGATTTTCTTTTATCTGCCAATAGTTATTGTTTTTCTCCAGTCCTTTAATGCCTCCCGTTTCGGAGGTGCCTGGAAGGGCTTTACTTTTAACTGGTACATAAAGCTTTTTTCGGATAAAAACATCTGGCAGGCTCTGTCCAACACTCTGCTCGTTGCAGCAGGTTCCACGATTGTTTCCGTAGTCATAGGTACAGCAGCTGCCTTTGCCCTGTACAGGTACAGAAGCCGTCTTCAGGTTGTTCACAATGTTATGGTCTATTCTCCTCTTGTGTTTCCGGATATTCTCATGGGCATAAGTCTTCTGCTGTTCTTTATTGCCACAGGCATGAATCTGGGGCTTGCCACCATCTGTCTGGCCCATGTCACTTTCAGTGTGAGCTATGTGACCATGGTGGTTCTGGGACGGTTCCAGGATTTTGATTATTCAATAATGGAGGCAGCACTGGATCTCGGAGCAACCTGGGGAACGGCTGTAAGAAAGATCCTGATCCCCTTTCTTATGCCTGGAATCGCTGCAGGCGGTCTGCTTGCCTTTACCCTTTCCCTGGATGACTTCGTCATAACCTTTTTTGTAGCAGGCCCTGATTCCACTACTCTTCCGCTGTACATATACAGCATGATGAGGCACGGATCTCCTTCTGTCATAAATGCACTGTCAGTGCTTATGGTTATTATGACTTTTTGCCTGGTTTTTGTAATAAAAAAAATAACTGCGGAAAAATAACAGTAAACTTAAAATTTTTCTGTTACAGAAACAGCAGTTTTTTAAGACGGGTCTGCGTTTCGTTATAAACTAAGCATAACATATTCTTCGGAGGTAAAATGAAAAAAATACTTTTATTCACGCTGATTCTTGCAGCTGCTCTGTGTATCGGGTGCGGACGCAAGAAAACACTTTATGTCTATAACTGGGCGGATTACATGAATCCTGAGGTACTGGAAAAATTTGAAAAGCAGTATGACTGCAGTGTGGTTATGAATTATTTTGATTCAAATGAAGCCCTTTATGCAAAGCTTAAGGCCGGGGCCACAGGCTACGATGTGCTTTTCCCTTCTGATTATATGTCCAGAGTCATGTACGAACAGGGTATGCTTATGGAGATTGATCATTCCAGACTGACTAATCTTAAAAATCTTGATGAGTCTTTCACTGCCGGAGGAATAGATTCCGGCATGAAGTACAGCGTTCCGTACATGGTGACCTACTGCGGCATTGCATACAATAAAAACAAAGTAAAGGATTTTAAGCCTTCCTGGAGCATGTTTGACCGCACTGACCTGAAAGGAAGAATGACCATGCTCAATGATGTAAGGGAAGCCATAGGTGCTGCTCTGAAGTTCAACGGATTTTCCTATAATTCCACAGATCCTGCTCAGCTGAAAAAAGCAGGGGAGACTGCGGTGAAATGGAAAAAGAATATTGCAAAGTTTGATGTGGATGAAGCCAAGAGGGGACTTTCTTCCGGAGAGTTTTACCTTATTCAGGTCTACAACGGAGATGCAATGCAGATAATTGCAGAAAACGAAGATCTGGCCTTTGCCTTCCCTGAGGAAGGAACATCCATAAGTCAGGATGATTTTGTCATATCTGCAGATTCAAAGAATACTGACCTGGCCTATAAGTTTATTGATTTCCTGCTTGAGGCGGAAAATGCTGCTGCAAACATGGAATTTGTCAGCTACATGTCGCCGAATAAGGCTGCCCTTGCACTTATGGACAGTTCCTTTGTTGAGGATCCTGCAGTAAATCCTAAACCTGCCATTCTCAGGAAAAGCGATCATCTTATGGATCTTGGGAAGGATAATCTTCTGTATTCGGAACTGTGGGACTGCATTAAATCTTCAAAATAGGTCAGTCCGTAAATGAGCTTTCTGATTTGTCTGAAATGCTGCCGGAGCCGGTTTTAACGGCCGGTTCCGGTTTCCACATGGAATATCTGTAAAAAGGATTCAGGAATGTCATAATAAAATATTGACATTTTTTTACAGAATCAGCGGATAATCTTACATATATTATTTGGAGAATTTCATGTTCAGAAAAATTAAAGAAAGACCTTTTTATTTTATGCTTCTGACATTTCTTACAGGTCTGCTTCTGGGACTTAATCTTTCAATAGTCAGATCTGCTGAAGAACCTGCCCATAAATATCTTGATTATTTTCATCAGATATATCAGATAATTAGAAGTGAATATGTGGAAGAGCCTGACACAAAGAATCTTTTCTACGGAGCTATACGCGGAATGTTCGGGGCTCTGGATGATCCTTTTTCCAGGTTCCTTGATGAAAAGGCATATGAAGAACTGCAGGAAGTTACTACAGGACAGTTTGTCGGTGTCGGTATTGAAATAACCATTCAGGATGATGAGATTGTTGTCATCAGCCCCATAGAGGATTCTCCTGCCATGAAGGCCGGCATCCGTTCCGGTGATATTATTACAAAGATTGATGACACTGATGTGGCAGGAAAGGATCTGTCCGGAATTGTAAAGAGGATAAAGGGAAAGCCAAAAACCAGAGTTGTACTCAGTGTTAAGCGTGAAGGTTTTGACAGCAATCTGGAATTTGATCTGGAGAGAGCTCCTATAAAAATAAAGAATGTGGATTATGCCATGCTGGAAAATTCCGGCATAGGATATCTTAAAATAAAGAATTTCGGTGCAGAAACAGCATCAGACGCAGAGGATGCCATCAGAAATCTTACAGAAAGAGGTGCACAGAAACTTATTGTGGACCTGAGATACAATCCAGGAGGTCTGGTTTCTGCGGCAACAGGTCTTTCTGATCTGTTTCTGGAAAAAGGACAGGTTATTGTTTCCACCAGGGGAAGAAATGGCAGTGAAAACCAGCAGGTTTATACTTCGGAAAATGAGCCTCTGGCAAAACAGGATCTTATTGTCCTGGTGAACAGGGGAAGTGCTTCTGCCTCTGAAATTTTTGCCGGAGCCATGAGGGACAACAGTAGAGGAAAACTGCTTGGAGAAAAAACATTTGGCAAGGGATCAGTTCAGAAGACCTATCAGCTTGATGACAGTATCGGTGCAGCCGTTACCATTGCCAAATACTATACCCCCGGCGGAGAAATGATTCACAAAAAAGGAATCATTCCTGACTATGTTGTGGAACAGGAAAATGTGACTAATGAAGATATGGCAGGCTTAAAGACCATCAATGAAACAGATGTCCTGAAGGCTTTTCCTGCATCCGGGAAAACATACAGTGAGGAAACAAAAGCTTCTTTCAGACAGTTCCTGAAAGATAAAGGCATTGTGCTCAGCAGCCGTACTGCTGATTATATTCTGAAAGAACAGATCTATATGTATAAAAAGAAACCTGTTTATGACCTGGAATTTGACCGCCAGCTTAGCAGGGCTGCTGAAATTTTAGGTTTTGATCAGGAGAAAAAGTGAAAGATATTTTAGGTCTGGGACTTGAAAGTTCATGTGATGAAACTGCAGCCTCTGTTGTTAAAAACGGGAAGGTTATTCTTTCCAGCATCATTTCGTCCCAGATAGCCATTCATAAAAAATATTCCGGTGTTGTTCCGGAAATTGCGTCCAGAGCTCATCTGGAAGCAGTAAACCATATTACGCAGGAGGCTCTTTCCCAGGCAGGAATCGGTTTCCGTGATCTTGATTATGTTGCTGCTACAAACAGACCCGGGCTTGTAGGATCACTGCTTATTGCTCTTCAGTCAGCCAAGGCTATTTCCTTTTCACTGGGAATACCCATGATTGCAGTGAACCATCTGGAAGCTCACATGTATGCTCCGTTCCTTGAAGGTAACGATCTGGAATATCCTTATATAGGCCTTATGGTCAGCGGAGGCAATACTGCAGTCTATTATGTTAAAGGTGTGGGCAGCATGGAATGTGTGGCCGGAACCGTTGATGATGCAGCCGGGGAGGCCTTTGACAAGGTTGCCAAATACCTTAATCTGGAATATCCGGGGGGACCGGTTATTGAAAAACTGGCCAGGACTGCTGTGCAGAGGAAAATGCTTTTTCCTAAGATCCTTCCCCAGCCCGGAGACAGACGGTTTTCCTACAGCGGAATTAAGACTGCTGTTGTAAGCTATATAAAAGAAAATCCTGATGCGGACAGAGCCGAGATTGTTTATGCTTTTCAGGAAAGAGCTCTGGAACTTCTGGCCCGAAGGGTGTTTGAGGCAGCCAGAGAAAGGAATGAAAAGAAAATTGTTGTGGCAGGAGGTGTTTCGGCCAACGGACGGCTGAGAGAGATCCTGGAAGCAGGCCGACGCAGGGATGAGAAGATAATTATAGCCTCTCCTGTGCTCTGTACAGATAACGGAGCTATGGTTGCAGGCATTGGTTTCTGTTATTTTAAACAGGGACGTTTTGATTCTCTGGAGACAGATGTGCAGTCAAAGCTTCCGGAAAGACGCTATGACTGAGGAAGAGTCTTATGTCGGAAAGCTGCAACAATCTTCTGGATATCATTATTTCTCAGAAAGACAGTCCAAGGTTTAAAAACTGTCCGGCTGAACTCTTCCGCTATCTTCTCATAAACTATTTTTTCCGGAAGGAAGTTTTTGACAGCAGACCATTTTTCTTATTTCTGGAAAAATTTCCCATGCCGGAAATTTTTTCCTCTGCTGATGATATAAGGGATCTGGATCCGGATACTGTTGATGCTGCCATAAACGATGAAACAGTTGAAAATTCCTTCTGCGGAAGGATTATGCTTTCTAAAAATTATCTGAAAATTTTTTTCCCAAATCATATTCCGGACTACTATAAGGTCCCTAATGATGTAAGGCTTGAAATGCGTGCAGCTGCTGACAGCAGAAACCGGCTCATTGTCTCCGCTTTTAGAAAACTTCACAGGGATATGGAAAGGGATCAGGAAAGGAAACTTATCACTCTGGTGGCTCTGATAATCATTAATCTTCACAGGAGAACAGGGTGGACGCTGATAAATACAGACAAATCTCCTGAACATATTATAAGGCTTCATTTTGACAGGCCTGATGATATTTTTACAGGTTCAGAGGTGCAGATGGCAGCTTTGAACGATGATTCTGTAATCCGGAGCCTGCTGAAGCACTTCTTTGTTGTAAAGAGTTTCCGTGACATGAAGATTCTCAGTGATGAGTTCAGGAATGAAGCTGATCGTTTTAAAAAACGTGCTGATTCCGCTTTCAGAAAACAGGCATAAGGTTTTTAATGAAGTATGTAGAAGAAAAAAGTCCCTCGGGCTATTCCTTCCGTCTTTTCCCTGAATCAGGTCAGATGATCATTTTTGACAGAAGAGGAAAGACCGTGAATCTTTCCGGAGAGCCATTTGGTGAAATGATCAGAATCCCGTTTATATGTTTTGCAGGCAGAAATGTGCTTCTTAAGACAGAACTGTACCGTGACTATTCTGTCCTCAAGGTAAGGGACGGCAGGCTTGTTGTTCCGTATGTGGACCGGTTTTCTCTGAAGACATTGTATTTTTTCATGCCTGTTGAATTTAAGCTGGATATAATTCCTGCCAGGATGATTCTTATAAGAGATGCCTCTGAAATGATGAAAAGTCTGAAAGAGGATACTGTAATTGACCGGATGATTTTTGATCAGTCTGTTTCTGAAAATGATGAGGATCTGATAGTCCACCGGTACAGGATTCATGAAGTGTTCCGGATCAGAGATGAACATAAACCATTTGCATCCAGTCAGACGGTTCCGCTGACAGGAGGGAATCCTGTCTTCCTGGCCTGTCAGTATATCAGAAAAGCCGATATGATCAGTCTTAAGTCTGTCCTGGAAACGGCAGTGCTTGCAATTACGGATATTGAATGTATTAATGCAGCTTTTAAGTCTTTTTATAATATTCTTCCCCCGGAACAGATCTCTGGCAGGGAAAGTATAGAAAATATGACTGGCTGTCTTAATTTCTGCTGTGCAGTAAGCAAAAGGGATATGCAGCTGCTGACCGGCTGTACTGAAGAAAATATGTCCGTGGATTTTCACAGTTTCTGCATGAACATTATCAGGAAGGAACGTTCTGTTCTTCCGCTGGCTGACAGAGCCGGCAGGGAATTCCTTGAAGCTGCTGAAGCAGCAGTCATGAAAATATTTACTGAACAAAATACAGGAAAATGAAGAAATTTTTAACAGCTGCAGCATTCTTATCTGTTATGATTGCCCCTGTTTATTCAGAGGACTGGTATCAGATTTATTTTACCCATCCGGGAAAGAACAGCGGAACCAGTTTTTATACACCTGAACAGGGGCTGTCTTCCGCCATCCGCAGAGCCTCTGCAAACATCTGCTGTGCATTTTATGATCTGGATTCTTCTGTGATTACGTCTGAGCTGATAAAGGCAAAGAAAAGAGGTGTGGAAGTAAAACTTGTTACGGACAACGACAACTACAGCAACAGACAGGTGTCGGATCTGCAGAGGAACGGAATACCTGTTGTATGTGACAGCAGAAAACCTTTTATGCACAATAAATTTGCTGTAATAGACGGTAAAGAGGTCTGGACCGGTTCATACAATGTAACTGTAAATGGTGAAAAAAAGAACGACAATAATGCTCTTCTCATTAAATCTCCGGAGCTGGCAGAAATTTATATGGCAGAGTTTTCCGAAATGTTCGATGATGGCGTTTTCGGTTACGGGACAGGAAGGTTTACGGGGCCTGGAAGCAGACATTCGGTTAAGGCCGGAGACACGGAGATCAATGTCTATTTTGCTCCGGAAGATCCTGTAGAAAAGGAAATCATTAAGAGAATTGAAAAAGCAGAGAAATCCATACGCTTTCTGGCTTTTTCCTTCACCAGTGACAATATCAGCGAAGCAATGATCAGTCGTTTTAAGGAAGGTGTTTCTGTATCAGGAGTCTTTGAAAACAGAGGTATTCTTTCAAAGGATTCGGAGTATATTAAAATGAAAGTTGAAAATATTCCGGTCCGTGCAGACAGCAATCCGAATTCCATGCATCATAAGGTTATAATTATTGATGATGAACTGGTTATAACCGGTTCCTATAATTTTTCAAAGAATGCAAGTAAAAAGAATGACGAAAACTGTATAATGATTTACAGCAGAAAAATTGCTGAACAGTATATAAAAGAATACAGCAGAATTTTTAATTCAGGGAGAATAAAATGAGTGTCCCGGTAGTTGCCATATATGGAAGTCCAAGGAAGGGCAGTTCATCTTCAGAACTTCATGATGCCTTTTTAAAACCCATAATGGATGCAGGCATACAGGTGAAGATTTTTCATACAGTGAGGAGCAGGTTTTCTCCATGTACAGGCTGCGGTCAGTGCGCTGGCGGTCCCTGTATGTATACGGATGATGTTACTGCTCTGTACCGGGATCTTATGAACTGTTCCCTGCTCAGTGTTTCATCTCCGGTTTATTTTTCAGGGCTTCCTGGAGGACTTAAGAGCGTTGTGGACAGATGCCAGTTTATATGGGAACGCAGAAATGAGGTTCGTCCGAAATCGGCTTTTTTTATTTCTACAGCCGGTTCAAATTATAAAACGGTATTTACAGGCTCTCTTGTAAACATGAAACATTTTTTTAATACACTGAAAGCATCCTGGGATGAGAAAGATTCGCTGCTGGTTCATTCCATGGATGTTCTTATCCGTCCTTCCCATGATGATATGGCTTTTGCCGCCGGTCAGGGAAGAAAATATGCAGAAATGCTGCTGAAGGAAAGAGAAAATGAAAATAATATCTGAAGTAACAGTATCTGTCCTTAAGAACGATTCACTGTCAAAACTGGTTTCTTCATTTAACGGGAAAGGCTGTTTAATAAGGAAGATGGAAGTTCAGGAAGAGGAAGTACCTGATACATACAGGCTGGAAATCATGTTTACTGATCCTGCTGTTTTCAGTACATGTCTGGATGAAATACGTTCTCTTCCGGAACATTTTCATATACTGAAGATTTCCAGCGTTCTGGAGGAGGCGCTGAAAGGCGGCCTTATGGATACATGTTCCAGACTTCCCTTTGAAAAGCCTGAAGACTATGATGTAAACATTATGGGCGGTGCTCAGATCATAAACAGTAAAATTGCCGAGGGCCTGTACAGTGAATTTTCAGGAATGGAAAATACTGTTGCCTGTGTCTGTGCAGTCAGCGGAAAGAAAGATGTCAGGGAAAGGCTCTATCCTCTATATACGGCAGCAGAAAGGGATTCAGTAATAATAAAAAGATATACGGGTATAAAGACCTTTCCTTCTGCTTTTCGTTATGATCAGCCTGAGGACTGTATCAGGCATCTTCAGAACGGAGCTGTCGGCTGCTGCTGTGTGAGAATAAGCGACATTCAGGGCGGAACCATCAGCATGTACAGCCAGATCCGGGATGATTTTCCTGTCCCTCTGATTATCCGGGAAACTGATGAGATTCCTCTTTATATCGGAGCTCTTGTCAGAAAATGTACAGATAAAAACAAAACAGATATCAGCGAAACCAATGTGGGTATTCTTGGAATAGACAACAGTACCATCCGCCTGACTGAATTTCTGATGCATGCAGGTTTCCGCAGAGTCCTTGGCTGTGATGATAATGATGCCATGCTTATGGATTTTGAGAAGGCCGGAGGCCTTGCCACAACCAGAACCAATATTCTGGAAAACACAGATCTGCTTATTATTACAGGACAGGCCGGGGATATGGATGCCTACAGAAATGTCCGTCCGGGGCAGTTTGTTGTTTCTATGGTTCCTTTTTCAGCGGAAGGCAGAAAGTTCTTTGCAGGACACGGTGTGAGGGAATTTATCCAGGGGGATCCGGCTGATATCCCTCTTATGATGCCAGGACTTGTTCTTGCTTTAATAAAGAATCATGTAATGATTCCGGACAACGATGTTCTTCTTAAACTGGCAGGACCTCTTGCCGGTATTCTGACGGATACAGGCAGATTGCATCTTGATCCTGAACAGTGCTGCAGTGTCCTTGTCCGGGCACTGGAAAATTACGGGAAGGAAGAGATTATTTAAAGAGAACCTGTATCCTTCCCTCGGAGAGATCTGTTTTTAAGAATTATCCAGCAGAAGTTTCCGAAGCAGAAAAGCCTGCCTGAAATATTCTGCTTCGGAAGAATAAGAACTGATCTGTCTGCAGACAGGAGTTTTTTGTTAATATCAGGGAAGAATTCATATAAAGTCTGTTCTTTTTCTGCTTCATGGGATACTCTGTATTTCCCGTCCTCTGCTCCGATGATGAATTCAGATTTCTGAAGAACTTTTTTGATTCTTGAAGTTTTCATCTGCAGGATAAGAGTTCCAGGCAGACTGTCTCCGCCTTTCACCTTCTGTGAAAAGATAATGTATTCACCTTTTAAACCATCGATCTTTGATGCATCTGAAATCCAGACTTTGTCTCTGACAGTGAAACCTTTCTTCAGGGCAGAGTAGTCAGACAGGGACATGATGTCGGTGCCGAAAAGGCTGTCGCTGTTTTTTGTATAAATGACAGTGCCTTTTTCGTTGATTATGATGCAGTCATCATAAAGTTCTTCGGTTACGGATTTTATCATGGCGGAAATGTTTTCTCTTTCAAGAGGATAGAATTTTTTACCTCCTCTGTCCATATTCTGGAGATGTGTAAGGTTTCTGATGATGTCTTCTTTCAGAATAATATCCGATGCTCTTCCAAGATCCCTTCTGCAGTGAAGGAAGAATTCAAGAACTCTGTCTTTTGATGAAATCTCTTCCGGAGCCTGGGAGGCTGCCTCTGCAGCAGAAGTTTTCTGTACGGAAGAAGCCGGTGTATGAATGTCCGCTGCATATGTTTTGGTGTAAAAACAGCACAGTGTAAAGGAAATAAAAAAAAACAGTCCTCTCATTTTAACCTCCTGAAATCCCTGTTTCTGTTATCGGCAGAAACAGAGCATGACTTGAACCGGACTGGAAAGACTGTAATGGAATAAAAAAGGCTGCCGGAACAGCCTTTTGGAAATATTTCAGATTTCAGAATATATGGAAGGTCATTCCGCCGGAAATATACACCAGCTGGTCTTTCTTTCCTTTTCGGTGGCCGAAGTTGGCAATGTAGCTGTAGCTTCCCAGTGCTCTGACAGACATAAGCTCGTTTACAGGAATATCAGCAGATGCTTCACACATAAACCAGTGTTCCACTGTGCCGGAAGGCAGACCTTTGTACTTGTCTCTCTTTGTATAAGGCATATATGCGGAATCTGTTCCTGGATTAACAAGTTCCAGACCGATTTCTCCTTTCTGAAGGTAGCTGGCTGAAGCATTGATCTGCATTCCGCCGGACTGTGCTGCAGTATATATAAAGGAGAACTGCTGGCAGTCTCCTCCGTAGCTGTATCCCAGAGGTACATCAAATGTTATTTCTCTCTGGATCTGACGCTGATACATGGTGAGATATGGTGTCAGATCTGAATAGGTCCATCCGTCAACATGAGTGAGTTCCAGGGCAATTCTGTGTTTAACATCTGACTGAACCGGCAGAATGTACCAGTATCCGATCTGGACTGCAGTTGCTGTTGGATCCGTATTGCTTTCCCCTGGAACATATATTTCATTGGCAAGAAATTCAGCATACAGAAAGTGTCTGTCTGCCGGAACCCAGGAAACATCTGCCCCTGCATAATAGCTGTGATACCGGCTTTCATAAATGTTGTGGTAGATGCCTAAAGGATTGATCATGTTCATATCCGGGAATTTTCCGCCTGTAAGGGTCATCTCACCGAGGCCGAAGCTGAGAGTATCCGTAAGGTTGAACTCAAGTCTGTGAAAGGCAAACATTTTCAGAGGTTCATATCTGTAATCGGCAGCAGGGCGTCCAGGATCCGTTCCGGATGTGGTTCCTCCGTCCACATCCATATATCTTATTTCCTCTTCTGTCTGATAGTAGGAGGACCAGCCTATCATATATGAATATTTTACAAATCTGTTGAAGAAGGAAAAGGAGATCTGGTCGTAGTATGGAGCCAGACTGTTCTGGAACAGATTTCCCATGATGCCGTTGCCGATGCCTCCTTTAAGACGGCCGATTACTGCGGACATATGATCTCCGGCAAAGGAAATGTATCCTTCCTTCGGAGAGTCTCCGGAATCGTAGTATTCTCCGGAAAATGGCTGAAGGATTCCTGTACCGTCTGAAACTGATTTTTTGGAGCAGGAAGCGGTGTAAATGATTTTTGCATAAAAGAAATTGTCCAGCCCGGCACCTGCAGTAAAGGAAACACCGTCAGGAATCTGGTTGTACAGATAGATCAGCTTGTGGGGAACCAGCTCATTTCTGCTGTCATAGGGACTGTCGTACCATGCCACAAATGGGGTAAGTTCCAGATGAACGGAACCTGTAAAACCGTCTTCTGTCCGGTCCGGCTCCTGTCTGAGTATGGAAGACTGAAATTCTCTTCTGGTTATGGCATGCATGCTTCCGGGGATGTTTTTCCCGGATGCAATTGAGGAAAACTGTACAGCCTGAAAATCCCTGTCGGTTCTGTAGATAATCTCAGCTCCGTTTCCTGCGAACAGAGGCATTGATGCGAACAGGAGAAAATACAGCAGGGTGATGATTTTTATTTTCATAATATATCCGGTTTTTAATTTTTTTATATGGGGGAAAAAAACGGGACCTGTGTCAAGAATTTAATGTCAGTTTTCCCCCTCTGAAGGAAACTGGCTGCAGTGACAGCAGTCCTTGACATTTTCTCTGCAGCCTGGACATGAACTGCAGCAGCCCTTTGTTTTCCCTGAGAAAAACCTTATGATTTTCCACAGAGCGAAGAGAACTGCTGCTGCAGTCAGGATGTCTGTCAGAATGTCCTGTATCATCAGAATATGATCTTCCCTGTATTGTAGACTGCAAAAGAAATGATCCATGCCACAGCCGTTGTATAACCTGCCGCAAACAGGGCCCATTTCCATGAGCCGGCCTCTCTTCTGATGGCGGCAATGGTTGCCAGACATGGAAAGTACAGGAGCACAAAGAATATGAAAGCAAGGGCTGCCTGCCGGCTTACAGGAGTCTGTCCGGAATGTCCGGGTTCAGTAATGGCCTTCTGGAGATTTTTCTGATTCTCTTCTGTGTCAGTGTCTGTATGATACAGAATGCCCATGGTTCCTACAACTATTTCCTTGGCTGCAAGCCCGGTCACAAGGCTTATGCTCATTTTCCAGTCAAAGCCAAGAGGAGCCAGAACAGGTTCAATGAATTTTCCTGTACGGCCGATATAGGATTTTTCAGTACGTTCGCTTCTCTCCTGTGCCCGGAGCAGACGTATCTGTCTGCTGTAGGCTTCTGTCAGAATCTGTTTTTCTTCATCAGAACCTGCTGCTTTCATGCCTGCGGTATATTCCTGCTCAGCATGGACCTCTTCGGCTTTGTAGTCCTTTGAATATTCAATGTCCGATGGATATCTGCTCAGAGCCCAGATGATTACTGATGCTGCCAGAATGATCCCCCCTATTTTTTTCAGATATTCCACAGCCTTTTCCCACATATGCCTTGCAATGGCAGAGGCTTTTGGCATTCTGTATGGAGGAAGTTCCATTACAAAGGGAATTTCGTTCTTTTTAAAGAAGATGCGTTTGAGTATAAGGGCAGAAACGGCTGCAGCTGAAATTCCTGCCAGATATATTAGGAACAGCAGAGTCCCTGCATGGCTGTAGAAGAAAGCTCCTATGAAAAGGGTGTACAGAGGAAGCCTTGCACTGCAGGACATAAAAGGAATGATCAGCATTGTAAGGAGCCTGTCGTTCCTTCCGTCAATGGTTCTTGTGGCCATAACTGCAGGAACATTGCAGCCGAATCCCATGAGCATTGGGATAAAGGACCGGCCGTGAAGTCCGATCCTGTGCATGATCCTGTCCATGATGAAGGCCGCCCTGGCCATGTATCCTGTGTCTTCCATGAAGGAAATCATGAAGAACAGAATCAGGATATTGGGAAGGAAAACTATTACTCCCCCGATACCTGCCAGAATTCCGTCTGTAATCAGGTCCTTCAGCTGACCTGCAGGCATTACAGCAGAAATAAAACCGGAAAGCAGTCCCACACCCTTATCAATCCAGGACATGGGGTACTCGCCCAGTATAAAGGTCAGCTGGAACATGAGCCAGATAAAAAAGATGAATATGGGCAGTCCCAGAACAGGATGTGTCAGAATGTTGTCAATACGGTCAGTGCCTGAAACTTTAGGCCTCTTTGCCATTGTATATGTCTCTTTCAGGGCTCCGGCAATGAAGGCATATTTGGCATTGGAAATAATTGATTCGCTGTCTTCGTTCATAAGCTGTTCAAGTCTTCTGGTTTCTGTTGCAGCCGCCCTGAATATTTCAGTACGGTTGGCACAGGAATTAAAAATTTTTTCCTCTGCAGGCTTGTCCTTTTCCAGAAGTTTTACTGCAAGAAATCTGGATGATATGGAGTCGGTCAGACTGGCGTTTTCTTCTGTCCATATAGTTTTCTGGATAGCGGAGATAGAACGTTCGATTTCCGGACTGTAGTTTATATGAATGTGACGTATGGATTCGTCCCTGTCTTCAAAAACA
Source organism: Spirochaetota bacterium (assembly GCA_045600925.1). GTDB lineage: Bacteria > Spirochaetota > UBA4802 > UBA4802 > UBA5550 > JAZRYV01. The sequence continues at coordinate 4,406 of JAZRYV010000043.1, read as the reverse complement.
TCTATGACTTTTTTAAGAAGTTCATCAATCCCTGTACCGTTTGTGCTGACTGTAGGAATAAATGGAATTCCTATCATGTCGCCAAGCTGTTTGTAGTCGAACCGGTCACCGAGTTTTTCCAGCTCATCGAACATGTTCAGTGCTGCCACAACTTTTATGTCCATATCTATAAGCTGTGTAGTTAGATACAGATTCCTTTCTATGTTGGAAGAATCTATAACATTTATGACCACATCCGGCATCTTTTCAAAGATGTAGTTCCGGACATACAGCTCCTCAGGTGTGTATTCTGTAATGGAATATGTCCCCGGCAGGTCTGCAATTCTGAATTTATATCCGAAGGCAGTGAGTTCTGCTTCCTTTGCTCCTACAGTTACTCCGCTGTAGTTGCCAACACGTTCATGGGAGCCGGATATCAGATTGAAAAGAGTAGTCTTGCCGCAGTTGGGGTTGCCAACCAGAGCAATATTGATGGTCTGTTCAGCACCATCAGAAGCAGTGCTGACGTACGGTGCAGTTTCATCAGCCTGCCCTTTTCCCTGGTGCAGCAGATCTCTCAGGTGATGTTTTTTCTCCTCTGCAGGCCGGGCATCCTTTTCCTGTTCATATGAGGAGACTGTCTTCTGTATTTCAATGAGCTGAGCTTCGTTTCGCCGGAGGGAAACATAGTAGTCCATGATTTTATATTCAATGGGATCGTGGAGAGGTGCGTTTTTTATAACACTGACCGTCTTGCCTTTTACAAAGCCCATTTCAATGATTCTTTTACGGAAAGCTCCACGTCCTTTTACTTTGAGGATAATTCCCTCTTCCCCTGTTTTAAGGTCTGCAAGTTTCATTTCTTCATCCATGACAGTCTCCCTGCCGGACAGCTTAAATTAATAAAAGAAAATGTCATTAAATTTTTATTAGATGCATCTAATTTTTTGTTTTTAAGAGCAGTGATGCCTGAGGCGTCTGTTTCCGATAATATAAATATGGAAAGACTGAATTTGACCTGTGAGCTGGCGGAAACCAGAGATAATGGAAAGCCTACCCTGATTCTGCATATTAATGGCCGGACTGCTGCCCTTCACAGCAGGCTTTTCCCTTCCAGAGAAGAAATTTCCATGGAAAAAGAACTGTATCCCGGAAAAGAGGATGTGCTGGTGGTTTTGGGAACAGGGCTTGGATATCATCTGGCTCCACTGAAGAAATACGGTTCTTATTATAAAAAGATTATTCTTACGGATATTCTGCCTCAGACAGAAGACCTTTCAGGCCGGTTCCTGAAAGAACAGATCCCAGAGCGGGAGAAAACCGTTTTTCTCTGCGGCCTTTCCGGAACAGAAGCGGAAGCAGCACTTGCTGCAGATCTGAATCTGGAAAATATCCGCGGTGTTAAAATAGTGGAACATCCTGCATCCATGAGACTTTTCGGTGAATACTATTCAGAAATCCGGCAGAGGATTCTTGCGGTCATAAACAGGCAGGCAGGCAGCCTGGCGGCCGCCAGAGCCTTTGGCTCCAGATATTTCCGGAACGGGACTGCAAACCTGGCACAGCTTGGAAACATGAAACCAGTGAAGGCTCTGACCGGAAAATTTTCCGGCCTGCCTGCAGTTGTGCTTGCATCAGGTCCTTCTCTGGAAAAATCCATGGAGGCAGTAAGGCAGGCCATGGACCGGGTTTACGTCATAGCAGTGGATTCTGCTCTGCCTGTCTGCAGAGCTTTCGGTGTTAAGCCTGATTTTACAGTTTCAGTGGATCCCCAGCCGTTTGTACGGGAACATCTTTACGGAATGAGCAGGGATATACGGCTGGTGACCGGACTGACAGCATATCCTCTGTGTTTTCGGGACAGGGATCATTTGCCGGAGATATGGGTTTCCCTGAACAGCCATCCCCTGTCCCAGCTGACAGAGGAATGTTTCCCTGATACAGCCGGTTCCGCTGATTCCGGAACAGGAAGTGTTGCCGGGGATGCAGTTATCTTTGCATGCCGCTGCGGATTCAGCAGAATTGCCTGTGCCGGTTTTGATTTCAGTTTCGACAGGGGGCTGATCTATGCCCGTGGAACATCATACCAGCGGAGATATGCAGAGCTTTTTTCAACACGGCTTCTTACACCGGAAACATCAAATCTCCGTTACATCATGAAGGCCTCCGGAGGATACAGGAAGAACGGGCTTTTTACCAGAAAGGTTTTTGAGACCTACAGGGAAAAGCTGGAAATGGCAATGGACAGGGAAGTGGCATCAGACATATGCCAGTTTTACCCCGGGGATCCTGTAAAAAACTGGATTTCCTGTGAACCTGAAACTTTTTTTGACGGGTGCAGGGAAAGCCTGAACAAGGAGGCTTTTTTAAGCAGCATATCTGATTCAGTTCCGTTACTTGGAAAAACTGTTCAGTTTGATGAGGTCCTCAGGCTTGCCGCAGTCCCTGATGTTTTCAGAAGACTGACAGCTGCATCTGTCCCCGGCGACAGAAGAGCCCCGGAATACAGACTGTCTCTTATAAAAAATTTTTTGAAGGAAGTATACAATGACTGATTTAAGCTGTGACTATAATTTCGGCTGTCATAAAAAAATTCTGGAAAGGCTTGCTGCAGTTAATGACAGATCCTTTCCGGGATACGGAACAGATCCTCTGTCTCAGGAGGCGGCAGAAAGAATACGTTCTGTATTTCACTGTCCTGATGCAGATATTTATTTTCTTGCAGGAGGAACCCAGACCAACAGATCTGTCATATCCTTTCTGCTTCGTCCATGGGAAGGAGCTGTGGCTCCGGACAGCGGTCATATCAGTGTGCATGAAGCAGGAGCCATTGAGGCTTCCGGCCACAAGGTCCTTGCTGTTCCCCACAGGAAGGGCCGTCTGGAACCGGAAACACTCCGGGCTTATCTGGAAAATTTTTACGGTGACGGCAATCATGAACACATGGTTTACCCCGGTCTGGTATACATTTCTTTCCCAACAGAATACGGCAGCCTGTATTCCAGGGCTGAACTGAAAGAGCTGTCTGCAGTGTGCCGAAATTATGAACTTCCTCTGTTTATTGACGGAGCCAGATTGGGGTATGGTCTTATGAGCCCAAAGTCGGATGTCAGTCCAGAGGCTCTGTCTGAGGCGGCTGATGTTTTTACAGTGGGAGGTACCAAAATCGGAGCCCTTTTCGGGGAGGCAGTGGTTTTTAAAAGAAAGCAGCCACGGTTTCTTACTCATGTAAAACAGAACGGAGCTCTTCTTGCCAAGGGATGGCTTGCCGGAGTACAGTTTCTTGAACTGTTTACAGATGAGCTTTATTTCAGCATAAGCCGTCAGGTTATGGAAAGGGCTGATCTTCTCAGAAGATGTCTGGAACAGAATGGATGCAGATTTTATCTGCCTGCCGAAACGAATCAGATTTTTCTTGTCATGGAAAACAGGATCCTGGAAAAACTTCAGGGAAGTTTAAAATGGAGTTTCTGGGAGAAGGCTGATGACACGTCTTCTGTCATAAGACTTGCCGCAGGTTTTGCCACATCAGAGGAGGACATCCTTTCAGCTGCAGACCTTATAGGCCGTGCCATGAAAGACTGAATTCAGAAAATATGCATTATTTCAGGTTTAACGCAGTATTTTTTGCATAAAACATAAAATATACTGCGTTAAACCTGTATATTCACCTGTATTAATCTTCTGTCAATGAATTTTCTGATGAGCAGAATGATTATAATGCAGGAAAATCGACGGATTTATGCCTTCCATAAGAAAAAAGACCTGCATATTGCAGTTTTTTGTTTCCTGTCTGACCTGCCTTTTTTGCTGAGAGACTTTGTAAAAAACGGATTAAAAAAAACAGATTAATTTGCATTCATATGAAATTCTTATTATATTATAAGCATAGGAAGCAAAAAATATTATATATTTATGCTGTTATAAAGGAGTATATTATGAAAAAACTGATTATGATTCTTATGGCATCAGTTCTTGTTTCAGGACTGTTTTCCTGTGATTCAGAAGAAGAGGCCGGAAATCCGTATCTGACATTTAAAAGTGAAGGTGAGTTTTCCATAAAGGTGGATTCCTGCACCTGGCTGAATGTGGGCTGGAGGACTGGCTCTGCAGGGGAAAAAGTTGAATATTCAACAGATGCAGCAGAATGGAAACAATGGGACGGAACATCTGTGTCTGCAGGGCAGTCATCAGACGGCAGTTATTATCTTTATTTCAGAGGAAAAGGAAATTCAATGATTGCAGGAGGCAGTGAATCCTGCTGGCAGATTACCGCAGATGTAACAGTAGACTGTGAGGGAAATATAATGACACTTCTGGATTACGAATATCCGGATGATGCTGTTATGGCAAATTACTGTTTTGCTTTTATGTTTATCGATGATAAAAGACTTGCCTCAGCACCGGAGCTCCCTGCAAAAACTCTG
>JAZRYV010000042.1:0-11101 GCA_045600925.1 Spirochaetota bacterium | reverse complement strand
CCGTTTCCGTTCCGGTCTTCTGTGCCAAGTAATCCGTCTCCGTCTGAATCTTCGCTTATTTTTCCTGCATCCAGGAACAGTTTTACTCCGTTCCCCGGTTCTCCTTCAAGTCTGCAGCATATCTCCACATATTCCAGCCCTGACAGATCTCCTGCTGAGAAAGGAGTGTATACTGCTGTATAGTCTCCTGCAGAAAAATCATACCGGAAGACAAGGGATGTCTGTGTTTCATCCAGTGATTCAGTAGATTCCATGTGTCCTGCAGCAGTGTTGTATGGCCCTGGCTTGACTGAGTATGGAATATCAGTGGCTTTGCAGCCGGGGCCTAGAAGTGTGCCCGGATGAGACGGATCCCGGCAGTACCTGTATAAAAGGAGACCTCTTTTTTCCTGAGAAAAATCCGGGCCGGGAGAAGAAAGAGTCCACTGGTTTTCTGAAACCGGAAGTTTAATTTCTGACAGGGAGGATTCCATGCTGTCAATCAGAGCCCTGCCGAAGATGTTTGTTTTTTTCAGGCTTCGGGCATATTCGGCATATCCTCTGATTTCAAAGGGGAGTTTTACTTCGTATCCTGTAAGAAGATTTATTCCACGTGAAAGAGTCCCGGCATCCAGATCAAGGGACACGTCTGTCTCTGTTACGAGGGTCTGTGTTCCTTCCTCACTCAGTTCCGGTATAATATTCTGTTTTTTATCTTTTGAAACAAGAATAGTTCCACCCAGGGAAAGATTTCTGCTCAGCCTCAGATCTGTCCGGATTCCACCTGTGACTGTTCCGTTTTTTTCTGTTTTATAGTTATATGAAATTTCAATTCTGGTGTGATCCGTAATAAGAGGATTTTCCGGATCGTTAAAATAAAGACATCCTGCCAGTTCATCCAGAGTCCAGGCTGACGGCGGTACAGGAAGGCCGTTGACTTTTACTTTTTCACTGCCTCTGATGATATTCCCGTGTTTCAGTTTAAATGTTCCTGTTTTACAGAGGCATCTGATTTTTATGAAGATACCGGAACTGTCCTGAATCTTTCCCGAGCTGTTTTCCCTGAAGATGTATTCTCTCATATTTTCCGGAATCAGCTGCCGGAAAGGCTCCCTCAGTGTGGAACAGAGGATGCCTTCAGAACAGGACAGATTCCATGTTCCGGTTTGTTTCTGCTGTTCATTCGACAGCCTGCCTTCAGAACTGTAAAAATTCAGTGAAAGAGTGCTTTCATTTATATTCCGGAATCCGGAATCGTAAAAGGAACGGACTTCATATGCATCTCTGCTGATGCGGCCGTCGCCGTTTCTGTCTGTGCCTGTTCCTGTTCTGTCCGGATCCTCATCAGTACATGTTCCGTATTTTATGAAGACAAAATTTTTCCCTGGGAAAAGTTCCCTGTTTACAGCCGGATCCATGGAATTTCTTCCTTTCAGGTTATAAAGAACAAAGATTCTGGCTTTCGCAGGAATGTTTATGAGAAAAGTTATAAGGCCTGTTTTAAGGCTGATGGTGTACTCCTTTCCACATGACAGTTTTCTGTAGTTTCCTCCGTCTGCAGGAAGTTTCAGTGCAGCGTATCTGCTGTGTGGATTCTGATCATCCATGTACACTTCAGCTTCTGTCAGGTTTATTTCTGCCGGAGTGAATGAATATTCTGCAGAGGTAAATGTGTTCAGGCTGTATGCTTCCGGGAAAGAAGGAGGAGAGATGACATTGTCATATCTGATGTAGGGTTCCAGCTGGTAGTATCTGCCGGAAATGTATGATGATTCTGCCAGTTCTGCAGAACAGGAAGCCCCTGGTCCGGTAAAAATTTCTCTTTCCCCTGTTCCCTGGTCAAGAATTCCGAAGGCTTTTACTGCAAGGCCTTTTTTCTGCAGGCAGATATCCATTCCCGGTGCTTCTGAATTTTTTCCGTAAAAACCGGCATACACTGAGCGGCTGAAAACTGGACTGATCTGTCCTGCATTTATTTCTCTGATTACTGAGTTTTCATCCGGAGATCTGAAGCTGACCAGGTATCGGCTGCTGTCGCTGCGGCTGTCGTGGTCAATGAACAGATTCAGCCGGTCTGTAATCTGACCTTCCATGCGAAGCTGCATTTCCTGTTCTGGCATTCCTCCTTCTTTAATAAAAGAGGATTCCGCTTTTTCATCTGCAGGACGTTTGAATTTGTTTTTTGTAAAAAAGGATTTTCCGCGGTCCATATTTGCTGTTATGGAACCTGAAATAAGTAGATTTTCCAGAGGATTTCTGTCGGTGATCATACGGAAAAGAGAGTCTTTTAAGTCATTCTGTGATTTTTGATATAAAAACTGAAAGAACGGGCTGCTGTTTAAAGAAAAAGAAGATGCATTTGGAGGACCGGAGAAAAAGAATTTTTCCGTTCCTCCGGGATCCTTCTTTTGATTCTGTTCTGAAACAGTATGAGTTCTTTTCGGTGGGAGGTCATGCGGCAGCCATAATGGAAGGAAGAATAATATGGCTGTCAGCAGAAAGAGACCTGCTGCTGTCTGTATTTTCATAAAAGGTTTTCCTGGACTTTCCGGACAGGGAGCCCGGAGTGGATTAATTTGTTGATAAGTGGATAAATCAGTGGATTAGTCTTCGTAAACATGAAGACATTCTTTAAGTGCTGTTTTCATCTCCTCTCTTATGCTTTCCGGAGAGATTATCTCCACCTCTCTTCCGTAAGGGAAAAGAGTTTTGAAAAGATACTGATAGTCAGCAATCAGAAAATCAGCTTCTATACAGTCTTCTTTTTCTGTATAAACAGGAGACAGTTTTCCTATTATGCTTTCTATCCCTTTTCTGATTTTTTTACTGTAGCGTATTTTAACTTCGGGAACAGGGCCCTTCGGAATAAAAGTACTGAGAGAATGAGCAAATAATTCTTCCGGGGGCTGAACAGTATAGTTGATTTTCTTTTCAAGTACTTTCAGATTCTGTATTCTGTCAGCAATGAGAGTATAGACTTTGTTTTCTTCCAGTACTTTCCCTATCAGATACATGTTGTTGTTGAATATGATCATATAGAATGGCGCCAGCTGAAAATTACCTGAATGTCCTTCGTTTGATGTATAGTCGAAGGAGATAAGCTTCTTTTCCTTTGAAGCAAAAAAAATTCTGGCGATGGTCCAGAGGGCATTGTCAGGTTTTGCCTCAATAAAACGTTTCAGTATAAGATCTCTTGTAACATCTTTTACGGTAAAAACAGAATAAAGTTCAGCCAGTTCCAGCTGGGCTTCTTTTGTTGGTTTTCCCTCCATGTATAAAGACTTGCTTCCCCGGCTTGTTGTCAGGTTTACGGAATATTCGTCGAATTCATCATTTATGGTGCTGAAGTATTTTCGGACTGTTTCAGAACTTACTTCTTTGTCTTCAGGGCAGAGATTCATAAGATTAGCCAGACTGCTGGCATTCCATGTTTCACTGTTCTCAGGGGTGTGCTGCAGAAGGGATATAATGTGAAGGTGTCTTCTCAGTACATTAATTTGTGTTTTTGTTTTTTCAAATGGCATTGGACTGCCGGTTTTCAGGTCTTCTTTTTCTGATTTCACAGGCTTACCTCCTGGAGTTACTACAGTGTTTCTATCTCTTTCACAGACAGTCCTGTGGATTTTGCTATAACTGAAACTGAAATGCCTTCTTTCAAAAGATTTTCTGCAGTCTCAGTTTTTGCCTCTTCTTTTCCGATGAAGATTCCTCTTTTTTCGCCAGGAGAAAGTCCTTCATTTCTGCCTTCTTCACGGCCTTCAGCCAGACCTTCAGCTCTTCATACTTTTCAGGTCTGTAATGCTTTTCTCTCATAAAGAATAATCTTTAAAATTTTGATCTGTCAACAAAAAAAGAGCAGGTTCTTTTTTGACAGATACCGCCCGGTTCCGGAGGAACAGAAACGTTACATAAGGAATACGTTTCTGAGGTGCTGAAATTTAAAAATTTTTCGAAAATTTTTCTGTTTTTTTGAAAAAAATGAAGTTTTTGACGTTTTTATCTGACATAAATGCGTTTTTGAGCAGAAAAGACGGCTCCAGCTGCAGAGATAGGAAAAATGAGTTATCTGATGAATAATCCTTTTTTGAAAGAGAGGTGAAAGAATTTTTGAGCTTCTGCCAGATTCATGATCACCCATTCGCTGTTTTTGAATGGTTCCAGGTTTTCAGGAAGTTCTTTTATCAATCTTTCTGCTTCATATGAAGCTCCGGTATTATATTTGATTTTATTACTTTTTTTATCTATTTTAAAAGATTTCCTGCTTGTTGTCCATGCTTCTCTGATTGTTTTAATTGCATGTTTTCCTGTAACATGTTCATTGAAATAATTATCGAGGTTCAGATGTTTAACATATGAAGGTAGTTCATCTGTGTATTTAGATATTATCTCCTTAATTATTTCTGAAGATAACTCCATAATATCCGGTGAGCTTTCAGAATTTTCATCTTTCAGGAGATTAATCATGTCGGGAATTTTTTCCAGCATACGTCTCAGATATTCCCGGTAGAAAGAAGTTCCAATTTTCTGCTGAACATTACGTACAACATTGCTTTTCATGACTTCTGTATTTGTAAGGCCTGCCCCCACACGACAGATGACGGTCCGACGTATGACTTCCGGAGCAACTGCTTTGACATCTTCATTTGCACTTATGACTACAGCAGGATAGTTTATAAGATGGTCACGAATTCCGAAATCATCATTTTTTATGGTTTCTATAGCATGCTGGTTGAATCTTGCATTTGTGAGGTCATCAACTATAATCGGTGCTCCGAGAACGGTTCTTTTAAGTGTTTCTATACTTGATCTGGTAAAATCGGGAGCAGATATTTTGGGTTTTTGTCCGATCATCATTTTCAGCAGAGTTTCCAGAAAGCTGGTTTTCCCTGCTTTGCTTTGTCCGTATATAAGCCCGAAGACCGGATATGGGAATTTTTTTTGATCAAATCTGGCAGCATAATCTCTCATGACAGCCATAAAAGGAGAGCAGAAAAACCAGTTCGCAAATTCATAGTAACGGTTTTTCATTTCATCTGTTTCACCATGAAATTTTTCATAGCCTTTCATATACTGGAGAAACAGATCTACATCCTGTTTTATTTTTTCAGGTTCAGGATGAAGATCCAGTTTTTCATTATTAAGAGTTGCTGTACTGTCATCAGTATTGATTACAAGCTGTGGATATTCTGCCCTTTGTTCTTTTTCTTTAATCGTTTCAATCTCTATATGTTTTCGGATTTTTACAATATTATCAGGGATTAAACAGACCTTCCCGTTTTTTGAATCAAGTTTTGGCAGATTCTGTTTCAGTTTTTCAGAAGTCCTGCGGACATCGATGTAAAATTCAATGTTTTCAATGTTTTCTTTTTCCGGTTCAATTATTAGGACTTTTTTAGCTCTGATTGTTTCTGAAACAGGTAATTTATCAATATTATCTGACAGATCAGAAAGAGTATATGCTTTATGACTGATTTCATCTGTACTGTCCTCTTTCAGACTGTTGAAATTATTCAGATACCAGTCGTATGCTTTTTCGCCGTCAATATAGCATATATTCTCTCTCTGTCTTCCGGAAAAAGCATTGAAGGACATATTTGCAGATCCCAAAATGACTCTTTTTCTTCCGTCTCCTCCTGACAGTAAATATATCTTTTCATGAGACAGCTGTTCCCGTGCAACATACAGATGAACAGAGCCGTTTTCAATTCTTGTTATCAGTTTTTCCTTTGAACTGCTGAATTTGTCACGTATTCTTTCAATCAGTCTGCTCTGATAGGCCATAATATTCTGTAAAGAGAAAGACATGACATCTTCGCATCCGAAAATGATTTCTGCTTTTTGAAACATGTTCAGAAGAGTATATATAAAATTTATGCCGGAGGAAAAGGTGATGGCCTTAAGTTCATCAAAGCCTTCAAAAAGTTCCTGCCAGGATATTATTTCTGCATCTATATATTCAAGTTTAACTACATTGATTTTTTTACAGTTTAATAAAGAATTTTCATCTGTGGCGGAATCAAAAAGAGAGATGTTATCTGTCTCAGACATAATTTTATCCTGTTAATGTTATTTATTTTTGTATACCAGATACAGGTGCAGAAGGCAATCTTTTTTTATTCTTCTGAACAGATTTGTATTTGATGTTGAGTGGGGGTGTTTTCATAAACGCCAGGAAAGCAAAAAAAGCCTGCCGTTGAGGGCTTCACTTAGGGATTTGCAGAAAATAAATTTTGAGTGAAGTCTTCAAGCGGTACTCAGAAAAAAGGTTACACGATTGGATGAGTCCCTTCATGTAACCTTTTTCTATTAGTCATTTCTTTTTGATTCTGCCTTCAAAGAGTATTCGGTTGATGCTGAATAAGAGACCCCAACCCTATTGTCTATATTTGCCATTAACGATTTGCCAAATGTATCTGGATTATAATTCGGAGTTACGGGAACAACTTTTATATCAAGAGCTTGATATACTTGAAGAATTTCCTTTTCGTTCATCATTATCCTCCTTCTATTATCACATATTTACAGGGACAGGCTGTATGTTCATATTTGCGGCATTCATAATCATTGCACTACCCATATGATTTTCGACAATTTTGATTGCAGGGGAGTTCGAAAATGTATGCATATATGTATGGTGTATCGTAAGAACACAATCCTGCAAGTCTTTACATCCATCGATTTCTCTTTTATCAAGTGTTTCCAAAGAGACTACCTTAATTCCAAGTTTTTGACAATCCGCAAAATGAATATGTTTTGCATGTGTATAAGTTTCCTTGTGACTTGCAAGGGTATCAACTATTTTTTTAGCGTCACCAGGATCTGAAAGCATATTTGTGCAAAGCCACTCTATGACCATTTTATCAGACCAGTCAATAGCTTTTTGGCAATCACCTAAAAATGTTGGATGATATTTGGATATAATAACTTGCCATAATTGAGCAGATGCAGGATCTTCTTTAATCCCCTTAACGGCATTCTGAAACTCTTCAATAACACCAGCACACGATATTCCTCCAAATTGAGGATCTATCGGTCCGATGTTTGATTGTTTACCCATAACAATTTCCTTGCACGAAAGTGCAATCATCGTTCCGGCAGACATAGCAATCTGAGGTATGAAAGCACGTATGTCTTTTTTGAAAATTGCTCTAAGATAATTTACAATTGATTCTGTTGCCGCAGTATTTCCACCGGGTGTATGTAAGATTAAATCAAGTCCTTTGGTTTTATCCAAGCCATAAACAGCTTGCATCAGTGCATTCTTATCATTATCATCAATTGCAGTATCCGCATTCGGCTTCTGTAGAAAGCCAGAATAATAAGCGATCACATTCCTTCCGGTGTACTTGTTCATTGTAGCAAGATACTTTCTGCGAATTGTATCAAGAGGATTTTCTACACGCATCCCCTGTATTTCATTTAAAACCTGTCCCCAATTAGGCATAGTCAGTCACCTCCTTATTCATTATTGACCGCAAAACCTATCTTTCTTTTGGTGCGGTCTTCACCGATAGGTACTTTAGTCAACATAAAATTTAATTGATTAATATGTTGAATCAAAGTAGCTTCTTGTCCATTAACATAACCCTTAAATACTGTAAGCACTGGCTTTTCAAAACCGATTTGTGTTACGTTAATCAAAATAGATTATCCGAAATTGGTCAAGAGCATTCCAACTTCGTGCTCTGAATCAAGGGAGAATTCAAATTCCTCAATATACTGTTTGATTATATTTAATTAAGCGGTGATTTTTAAATTGTTTTGGATAAGTTTATTGTTCTTTTAATTTGCTAAGCTCTTTCTTAAGTTTTTCCGAGGCTTTGGTTTCATCTATACTGTGGTTAAGAAGAGCTTTTTTCAATAAATCCTTTATTTCTCCTGCAGCATATCGAATAATGTATTTCTCACCATCGGGATCTGTTTTCACAATCGATTGATATACTTTCATGCAATCGACCAATTTTTCTACAGTAATGTTAAGAATGTCATAATGAGTATCTTGTAGGTCTGGTATAGCTATATCTTGACCGGCGTAGGTCTGTTGGAACTCGAGTGCATTGTCTGAAAGTAATTGAGTATCTATAGCTATGAAATCCATTTTTGATATTTCAGATGAAGTAACAGCAATCGCAAGCACTGCATTACCTAAATCATCGAGAGAATCAATTATCCATGTAGATAGCGTTCCATTTTTTGTCCGAAATTCTGTTGTTGGTATATCTGCATAGACCTTTGATACTTCTGCTGCATCTGATAATGCAGAGATCTCATCTCTTTTCATGAGCTTTCGCACTAAAAATGGCATTAATCTACCCCGTCTCTCTCTAAATATAGCATCACTTTTTCAACATATTTTTGAAGCCACTGCGGATGGCAGTCCAAGCTTTTTAGGTATTCTATTCCTCTTTTCGAATTCCATCGCTCAAAGCATTGGATAGCTTTATCTCGAACTGATAATTCCTTATTTGAGAGAAGCCCCATTGCCATAACCTGACCTTTTGGATATACCAAATCATAGGGAACGCTTGAAATCATTGATAGAATACCCTGTAACATATGTGCATCAAGAAGGCTCCCAGAATATACCTCCATCAAAGCTTCAATAACGAAGTCAACCTGATCGTTTTCTGCGACCTCTCGCATATATGTTTCTGACTTTGAAGGCTCACCATCAATGAATTCATCTTGCTTAATTAAAATGCGAATTTCATTGGAGATTTGCACGAGAAGATGCTTTTTGCGTTCTCTTTCATAATTTGCAATAACATCTATTGCTTCTTGCTCAAAAAACAGTGGGACTCTTTCGCCTTGAAAATTACCAGTTTGTTCAGGATCATTTCTACTACTATGCGAACCTGATGATGAAGTCGAGTTAGAGCTTCTTCTGTTCTTGATAATTCTCGATGATGAGCACAAAACAATATCAGATACGAATGAACTGTCACTTATTTCTTGAAACTGAATAATCGGATTATCCATGGATAATCAACCTTTCCACACCTGTAGCAATTTGTGAAGAAAGCGGAATAATACCTGCGGTAAAAGGTTCTAACGCATCCTTTCCAAATCGAAGATTTGTATTTTGCGGAAGTGTATTAATATCAATATGAAACGCCACCAATGCTTTTGTTCCAGTAATATCAAGTGCAGAAGAAATGTCCGTTATTACATTGATTCCTTCGTTACAGCCGTTAATATCGACTGAATCCAACGCATTCGTTCGCAGCGACCATTCTGCATATTCTTTACCATCATAATATGTCGCATTTTTTACGAGATCTTTTCCTTTTGCGTGCATAGAGTCAATATCGGTCATTTCACAGATATACTGAGCATTTGCTGCTAAACGATTAGCAACGATGTTAGAACAATCAATAATGACTGACAACGCTTTCACGGCAAATGAGTAAAAATCACTTTGACTTACTTCTACTTCATTTACCTTGTTGTAGGTCACATCGATCCTGTCATTAAGAATGGCGATATTATACATCTGATCTTGCGTAATAAAACCAAGATTCGATATTGCGGATATACGATTGGACGGGAGTTCAATCTGCTGGCTTGTAATCATATTTGGAAGCATAGTCATATGTGTTTCCTGATTGATTTTTGCCATCAGATTTGCAATTATTTCTGGTGTCGGCAAAATTGAGAATTTTCCAAAAATGGATAATTGATAGTTAATTACTTTTGCTTTTGACATATGTCATCGCCCCCATTGGTTTTATTAATAGATAATGAATACTTAATTTTTTACGGCAGGCTTTTTCCCTATTCCCATTCTATGGTTGAAGGTGGTTTTGAGGAAATATCGTAAACTACTCTGTTTACCCCTCTGACCTCGTTGATTATTCTGTTGGAAATCCTCCGGAGAAGATCTTCCGGAAGCCTGGCCCAGTCGGCTGTCATGGCATCCACAGAGTTGACTCCTCTGATGGCAATAACATTTTCGTAGGTTCTTTTGTCTCCCATTACACCGACTGATTTTACAGGCAGGTAAACTGCAAATATCTGCCACAGATCCTTATAGATTCCTGCTGCCTTTACTTCTTCTGTTACGATGGCATCTGCCAGCTGAAGGACCTTTACTCTCTGGGGTGTTACTTCTCCAATAATACGGATAGCCAGTCCCGGTCCAGGGAACGGATGTCTGTAGACCAGTTCTTCAGGCAGACCGAGATGCAGGCCAAGTTCTCTTACTTCATCCTTAAAAAGTTCCTTTAATGGCTCTATGACTTTCCCGGATTTTATGAGTTTCAGAACTTCCGGAACCCTGTTATGATGGCTTTTTATAGTTTCAGAGGGGCCTTTAGTGGAAACTGATTCTATTACATCCGGATAAAGGGTTCCCTGAGCAAGAAAGTCGAATCTTCCGAGTTTCTTTGCCTCTTCCATGAATACTTTTATGAATCCTGCACCGATTATGCGGCGTTTCTTTTCCGGTTTATCAACGCCTTTCAGTTTTTCCAGGAACATTTTTGATGCATCTGCGTAGATGAGATTCAGTTTCATGTGTTTCTTAAATGTCTGGACAACCTGTTTTGCCTCGTCCTTTCTGAGTACTCCGTTGTTGACAAAAACGCAGTGCAGTCTGTCTCCTATTGCACGCTGGATAAGTGCTGCTGTAACAGTGGAATCAACTCCTCCGGAAAGGCCCAGAAGAACAGTTCCGTCTCCAACTGTCCGTCGGATGCTTTCCACTGATGATTCAATGAAATCTTCCATATTCCAGTTCGGTTTAAGGCGGCAGATATTGAAAACGAAGTTTCTGAGGACCTTAACTCCGTTAACGCTGTGGTGTACCTCCGGATGGAACTGTACGCCGTAGATCCTCATATCATCACTGGCCACTGCTGCAATCTCTGCATTTTCGGAGGAAGCAATGACTTCAAAATTTTCCGGAGGGGCAGTGACTTTGTCTCCGTGGCTCATCCATACTCTTTCTTTTCTGCTGAGACCTTTGAAAAGAGGAGAAACAGAAAAACCTTTTTTTAGTACGTTTACAGTGGCAGACCCGTATTCCCTGGAAGAGGCTGCCTCAATTTTTCCTTTAAAGGCATCAACTACAACATAAAGTCCGTAGCAGATTCCCAGAACAGGAACTCCCAGATTGAAAATT
>JAZRYV010000041.1:0-4666 GCA_045600925.1 Spirochaetota bacterium | reverse complement strand
TGAAAGATTTATTACTTTTATCAGAATGTCTAACTGTAAATAACGGTTCTGTGTTTAATAACGAAGATTGTGTCTTCGAATACAAGTTTCAGTGCATGGGCGAGGGCAATTTTTTCCACATCCTTGCCTGCCTGTACCATGTCTTCCACTTCATATCTGTGGTTCACAGGAATAACTTCCTGGGCAATAATAGGACCTTCATCCAGATTTTCTGTTACGAAGTGTGCTGTTGCCCCGATGATCTTTACTCCGCGGTCATGGGCCTTCTGGTATGGATTTGCTCCTATGAAGGCAGGAAGGAATGAGTGGTGAATATTGATCATACGGTTTTCATAATGGGAAACAAAGTTTCCGGAAAGGATCCTCATGTATTTTGCAAGTATGATGTAGTCAGGTTTATACTGGTCTGCTGCCTCCATAACCAGTTTTTCATGTTCTTCCCTGGAAATGCCTTCGTGGGAAACAAAATGAAAAGGCACATTAAACTTTTCAGCCAGATCCCTGAGCAGGTCGTGGTTGCTTACAACTGCCTTTATATCAGCATTGAGCTGACTGTAATGGTGACGCAGGAGCAGATCTCCAAGACAGTGGTGTTCTTTTGTTGCCAGAATCACAATGTTTTTCTTTTTCTTTTCCACAAGGCGGATATTTGCATCAGGAATTTTTTCATTCAAAATGGACACAATTTCCCTGCCGTCTTTTTCACCGGAAAATTCTGTTCTCATAAAGAAATGTTTTGTATCCTTGTCTACAAATTCGTCATTGCGGATGATGTTGAACCCGTTTGTAAAAAGGGCTTCTGTAACATAATAAATGATTCCTGATCTGTCTGCACAGTCTGTTAAAAGAATATGTGTTTTCATAAATATACCTGAAT
Organism: Spirochaetota bacterium; assembly: GCA_045600925.1. Lineage (GTDB taxonomy): Bacteria > Spirochaetota > UBA4802 > UBA4802 > UBA5550 > JAZRYV01. Next base: position 3,789 of record JAZRYV010000041.1, on the reverse strand, counting down.
CCTGATTTCCCGGGAAAGGGGATTTATGCAGTTTTTCTGCTGTAAACAAAAAGGAAGGCATTGCCTTCCTTTTCAGTTTTTTCTTCTGTCAGTCTTTTGTCAAGGATTTATGCTTTAAGGTCTTTCCTTAACTGTTACCCACAGATTAAGCTTCTTTTTGTCTCTCCATACAGTGAGTTTTACAGTTTTTCCTATTTTTGCTTTTGAGATCTGCTGAGTCAGATCTGTTATTGTCTTTATGGGAGTGTCGTTCAGTGCAGTTATAACATCCCTGACCTGAACACCTCCTTTGTCAGCAGGTCCGCCGTCTTCAACCCCGCCAACCAGGGCTCCTTCCGGTTCTGAAAGACCAAGCTCTTTTGCAAAATCTTCTGAAAGAGGAGCTATCTGCACTCCTATATATCCGTGTTTGATTTTGCCGTGTTCTTTAAGCTGAATCAGCGTTTCTTTAACCGTGTTGATCGGAATGGAAAAACCGATTCCCACATTTCCGCCTGTTTCGGAAAGAATAGCTCTGTTTACACCCACAACTTCCCCGTCAATGTTGATAAGGGGACCACCGCTGTTTCCCTGATTGATGGATGCATCAGTCTGAATATGACTGTTTCCTGCAGCATCAACAGTATTTCTGGCCACTGCACTGACAATACCGGATGTAAAGGTTCTGTCCAGACCAAAAGGATTTCCTATGGCTACAACCATATCTCCGATCTTCAGTTTATCCGAATTCCCGAAGTGTACAGGTTTGAATTTTGCACTTCCTTCAATCTTCAGAAGGGCCAGATCAACTGTCTTGTCAGAGCCTATGACCTTTGCCTTGTATTCCTTTTCATTAACCTTTACTGTAACGGAATCCATATCTTCAATTACATGGTGGTTTGTACAGATATATCCGTCGGAAGAAACGATAAAACCTGTTCCCAGACCGTATGCCTTCTTTGTGGAAGGATTTCCAAGCCCTCCGAAAAACTGGCGGAAGAAAGGATCGTTGAGGAATGGATTCTGTCTTACCTTGAGTGTCTTTTCCGTACTGATGAAAACTACGGAATCCCTGTATTCTTCATAGATCTTCTGGTATGTATTCTGCAGTTCATGGATTATGCTGTCGGAATCTGTTTTAAGCGGGGAGGCTTTCTCTGCTTCGGAAAGAAAATTTCCGGCTGACAGCATGCATGCGCCTGCAAAAATTGTGAAAGAAAATGCTGTGGCGAATATAACAAGTCTGTGTCTTTTTTTCATTATAAAACTCCTTTTTTCCATTTTAGAAACTGATGTTCATATGGCAAATATTTTTAAATGTGGTTACAAAAAAGCATGTTTTGTTTTTTTTCTGCCTGCCGGAAACATCCAAATCCCTTCAAAAACAGAATTTTTTAAATTTTACCCCTTCACTTATGTATTCCTTAAACTCAGATAATTACTGCTGAGCAGTAAGGTTCGGAAAGGACAGGAAAAACTGCAGAGGAAACCGGTTACAGCCTCTTTTAGCAGCCTCCAGTTTATTCAAAAAGAGGCACTGTTTTAAACTGATTTACATCAATCAGTCCCATATCCGTAATCTTAAGTTCAGGGATAACAGGCAGGGCAAGGAAACTCATGGTCATGAAAATATTTTTCAGGCCGGAACCCATTTCCTTTACCGCCTGATTAATTTCTTCACAGCACCCTGCAACTGTTTCAATATCCGCAGCTGTCATAAGTCCACCTGCTTCAAGGGGCAGAACCTTTATATTTCCGTTTCGTGAAAAGCCTATGCCTCCTCCTGCGGCTTTTATTGCATTGCCCAGAGCTGCCATTTCTTCGGGATCGAAGCCTGCAATGATCAGATTATGGCTGTCATGGGCAATTGTTGATGCAATGGCTCCTTCCCGGATACCAAGACCTTTTACAAAACCGGAAAATCTGCTGCCCGTAAAATGATGCCTTTCAAAAACAGATATCATTGCAATGTCATGTTCAGGATCAGGAAGAATGAATCCGTTCTTTACCGGCAGCTCAGAAAAACAGGTCTCTGTCAGCAGAGTTTCTGCCACTATGTCTATGGTTCTTACAGAAACTTTTTCCCTGCTGCAGGGAATGTGAAAATCTTCAGCAGTCAGATCATTTATTCGTATGCTTTTCGTCAGCGGTGAAAAATCATATTCAGGCATTGGACAGATTACTTTCCCGTTTTCAACTGCAGTTTTTCCTCCGCAGATGAGATGGACAGTGTTCAGTTTGTCCAGCGAATCAAGAATAACTGCATCTGCCCTGTATCCTGGAACAACAGCTCCTGTAAGCGGAAGACCGTGATGTTTGTGGAAGGAGTCAAGATACCGGCCTGGGATGAGTGTGGCCATCTTTATGGCTGTGACTGCAGCCTGTTCCCTGGATACTTTAAGAGTGTCCATGATAATGGAACAGCATCGGCGGATGGTTCTGTCCATGTGTCCGGAGGAGAGAAGCTCTGCAGGAGAAAGGTCATCTGAACAGAGCATGACCCTGTCAAGGAATCTGCCGTCAGCAAGAACTGCCGGCAGAATGGAATCCATGTCCTTTGTTGCACTGCCGTAACGGACAGCAAGATAGATCCCTGCTTCCAGCTTTTCCAGTGCTTCTTCAGGGGAAGATGTCTCATGATCGCTGGAGATTCTAACCACGCCGTCATCTTTTCCGCTGGAAATATATTTTTTCAGATCTGAACCTCTCAAGCCAGGACAGTGGCCGTCAGCAGGTTTGGAACGGCTGAGAGCCAGATCAACTTTTGCCCGTGCTTCTCCGAAACCGTTTATGATTCCAGGAAAATTCATCATTTCCCCAAGGCCGTAGATTCTTCTGTCGTCAATAACCGATTCTGTATCCTCGAGAGTCAGTTCAGCTCCTGAATGTTCCATATCCGTTGCCGGAACACAGGAAGGCACTGCTGTCAGCATGTTGAAAGGAAGCATGTCTGCCAGTTCCATGAATATTTTTACTGCCTTAAGTCCTGCCACATTGGTGATTTCATGGGGATCAGCCATTACAGTGCAGGTTCCGTGAAGCATTGCATTCCTGCAGAATTCCACCGGTGTCAGCATGCTGCTTTCAATGTGCAGATGTGAGTCTGTAAATCCTGGGGCAATGAATTTTCCTGTACAGTCAATAATCCTGTCTGCTTTTTCCGGACTGATATGATCTGCAGTTTCCTCAAACAGACCGTTCCGGATAAGCACGTCTGCCGGACGGATTCTTTCTTCAACTACATCTATGAGCTGACCATTTTTCAATAAAACTGATTCCATTGGGTCTCCTGAAAACTGATAATTCCGGCAGTACTGGAACCATCAGACTTTCTTTTTATTTAAATAATAGGATTCGTTTACATTAAGAACATGAGGTACATTCCGGAACAGACCTGCACTGTCTATTCCGTAGCCAGCCACCCACCGGTCCTGAATAATAAAACCTTCATAGTCAATGGTGATGGCTTCTCTCTGACGCAGTATTTTTTCCGCTGGATTTTTCAGCTGTTTGTTCAGAAGCACGCATATCCGAACAGAGTTTGCCTTCTTTTCGTTCAGCATGTAGTCCTTAAGCCAGAGCATTGTAAAACCCTGATCCACCAGATCGTCCGCAAGAATAATATCCAGCCCCCTGATGTCTCCGGGATCAAGCATAAGACGGACTTCGCGCTTTTCATCTCCTGCAGATTTTATTTCGTTGGCATATGTGCTGGTTTTCATCAGGTGGAGCGGAGTATGTTTTCTGTGCCTGATATAAAGCTCTCTGCACAGATCAGTTCCGAATGTCATGGCACCTGTAAGACAGATG
>JAZRYV010000040.1:0-5729 GCA_045600925.1 Spirochaetota bacterium | reverse complement strand
CTGCACCAATTTCCTTTATAACGCCTTTTCTTTCTCTGTCACGTATTTCAAGGACTGCACCTCTGATCCCGCCGTCACCCACAAGCAGATTGGATCCTCCGCCTGTAATTACAGGGTTTATTTTTTCTGCTGCAAGAATCTTCAGTACTGATGAAATCTTTTCAGGCTCCGATGCAGAAATCAGCAGATCAGCCGGTCCCCCGCAGGACCATGTTGTATGAGCAGACATGGGCTCGTCAAAAAAAATCTCTCCCATGCCTTCAATTTTCTCAGCCAGATATCTGTAATCCATAATTATAACTTCCGGTATTTACCTTGTTTCCTGCACAGCTTCAGTGAGAATATAATAATGTCAATCAGAAACATTCAGGCCCTGACAGTCACATCTTCCGGAAATTCTTTCTCCCGGAACAGAAAGACACAGTGTGTAAAGCTGATTAATTCTTTTAAAGAAAACAACAGCTGTCCGGCCTTCTGCATAAAAGCTGATGCAGCCCTGATCCGATTTCAGCAGCTTTTTCACAAAGCTGTAGGAACTCATATCCGATCCTATAAGAAGAGTTCTTGGATGAAACACTATTCGCCCCTCCCTGTCCAGAATATAAAAATATCCTGTTCCCACAACCCTTTTGTTCTTCAGTTCCGGAATACGGTCCATGTCTGCACTTATTATTCCGGCTTCATATTCAAGTTTATGCTGCAGATTCTCCTGCCTCATGGATCCGGAGCATGAAGAAAAAGAGCATAAAATTATTATTGCTAAAAGAAAGGCGTATGCTTTAATGAATATTCCTGAATGAGATAAAATAAAAGGAATCATAACCATGCTCCGTAATATTCTGTACTTTTTTGCAGGTGCTGCTGCAGGAAGTTTTTTCTACACCCTGGCAGTACGCTGTATTGACGGCACAATGAAGGCATCACCATGGAAAGCTCTTATGACCAGATCCAGATGTCCTCACTGCGGGAAGGCTCTGAATCCAGTCTTTCTTTTCCCGGTACTGAACTGGTTCTTTCTAAGAGGCAGATGCCACAGCTGCAGTGCCGGAATCCCTATTATCTATCCGATCTCAGAAATATTCTGCGGTGGACTGGTTCTGGCAGTTATGAATCTCAGGGGGCTTTCTGCTGATTCCGTTTTTGCCTGTTTACTGTGCCTGATCGCCCTCACTGCTGCAGCAGTGGATTTCAGCTCGATGGAAATACCTGATTTTCTGACAGCTCTGTTCTTTCTCACATCCCTGTATCCTGTGCTGACATCTGCTGAACCTCTGAATCACCTGTGGGGACTGGTTCTGACCGGCCTGTTCTTTCTCACAGTGATTCTTATTTATCCCGGAGCCTTCGGAGGCGGAGATATCAAGTTTGCAGCAGCAGCTGGATTCTATTCCGGTCTGGGACACTCAGCAGTCTTTCTGGAGGCAGCACTGATTACAGGAGTTGTCTGGGGCCTTATTTACGGGGCTGTAAAAGGAAAAACTCTGCATTCAAAGTTTCCTTTCGGACCGTCCCTGTGTGCAGGCTTTATTCTTTCCGTACTTTTCGGAGACAGAATCCTTTTGCTGTATTTTTCACTTATTGATTAAACAGAGCCAGCATTTTATCCCTGTCCGGTTTTTCAACCAGCCCCTTCTCTGTTATAATGGCTGATATGTTCTCTGCAGGTGTGACATCAAAAGCAGGATTAAGAATCTTTATGCCTTCCGGAGCTGTCTGCTGATTACCGAAATATGCCACTTCCTCAACATCTCTCTGCTCAATAACAATGCCGTCTCCGTTTTCCGTTTCAGGATCCACAGTGGAAAGAGGAGCTGCAATATAAAAAGGAATACCATGATGTTTTGCCTGAACAGAGTGACCATAGGTGCCTATTTTGTTGGCAGAATCTCCGTTGGCAGCAATTCTGTCTGCTCCGGTAATCACTTTTTTTATAAGACCTGATTTCATGAAATGAGCAGCCATACTGTCAGTAATCAGAGTCACAGGAATACTGTCCTGAAACAGTTCCCAGGCAGTAAGTCTTGCACCCTGCAGAAGAGGCCGTGTTTCACAGGCCACCACTTCAATATGCTTTCCTTCTTCTGCTGCAGCACGTATTACACCAAGGGCTGTACCAAAACCTCCAGTGGCAAGAGCACCGGCATTGCAGTGAGTCATGACCACATCTCCGTCATTCAGCAGAGAACTTCCGGCCATGCCAATCTTTCTGTTGATGGCAATATCATCATCCAGCATCTTTTTTGCAGCCTCTTCAAGTTCTGCTGCTGCTTTCCCCGGATCAGAAGAGTATTCATCAAAAATCTTTTTCATATGATTAAGGGCCTTAAAAAGATTCACTGCTGTAGGTCTTGTAGAACGGATAAGATCAAAGGCATTGTTCATTTTTTCTGCAAAAATTTCGGCCTTTTCACAGGAATAATTCTTTGCAGCCAGAGCAATTCCCATTGCTGCTGCTATTCCTATCAGCGGAGCTCCCCTGAGCTGCATGTCTGTAATTGCCTCTGCTATGTCCAGATGGCTTGTATATTCATTATAAACTTCTTTGACAGGAAGCAGTCTCTGATCAAGAACAGAAACTGATCTGCCGTTCCATTTTATTGTATGCATATTAATTTTCCTGCCTGCAGGTTTTGTTTTTTCTCAGAATGATGCAGTTTCCCTTTTCGTTCCACCGTACGCTGTCCATATGAACTCCGATAATAAGAAGACCTCTTCCGCTGTTTCTTAAAAAATATTCCGGATCTCTTGGATCTGGAAGAGATTTTACATTAAAGCCTTTACCTTCATCCTCAATGGAATATTCCACATAATCAGGAGTCTGCTCAGTCTGAATTTTTACTTTTCTGTCTTTGTAAACAGGATCGCTGATTCTTTTTTCTATTTCTTCATTGAATCCCTTTAACCCTTCCAGTTCTCTTATGTCTGATGATACCTCCAGGTTTCCGTGAAACATTGCATTGGAAACAGCTTCCTTAAGTGCAAGAGAAATATTTTCCGCTGTAGTTTTGCTGCACAGACCGGAAGGCACCAGATTCCTTGTCAGCTGAAAAGATACGATGTTTATAAGAGAAATGTCATTTGGAATAACATAGGAAGATTTTTCGTATTCAAGAAATTTTGCAAAACTGCCTGCAAGAATCTCTTCTTTTTTTCTGTTAAGAATGGATCTTACAGATGAAATTATGTCATTATGATTAAAAGGCTTTCGGATGAAATCATCTGCACCGCATCTCAGTGCATTGATTGCATCCTCCACATTTCCTCTTCCTGTAATTAAAAGCACAGGAAGAGGATCATCAAGAGCTTTTACCCTTCGTAAAAGCTCCACTCCGTCCATTTTGGGCAGAAGCACATCAGATATTAAAAGATCAGGTCTGACCTCCTGATTTTTAAGCAGGTACAGGGCATCTTCAGCCTTTTCCAGAGATACAACTCTGTAGCCGGCTCTGGAAAATTTATTCTGAAGAGCCGTTCTCTCTACCTGATCAGAATCAACCAGAAGGATTGTCTGAAAATCTTCCTGCATTAAAAGCCGGAACCTTTTGTATTTTCTGATCCTGTGCTTCCCAGAATCAGATGTCCAAGCTTGTCCCTTTTTGTTTCCAGATATCTGCGGTTTGCATCAACCGGTTCTATTTCAATGGGAACACGTTCTGTTATTTCAAGACCGTATCCTTCAATACCTATTACTTTTCTGGGATTGTTAGTGAGAAGACGTATCTTCCTCAGTCCAAGATCAACAAGGATCTGAGCTCCTATACCATAGTCCCTGAGGTCTTCAGGGAATCCGAGAGCAAGGTTTGCTTCAACAGTATCCATGCCGTTGTCCTGAAGATGGTATGCCTTAATCTTGTTTCCAAGACCAATGCCTCTTCCTTCCTGACGCATATAAAGGATAACTCCGCAGCCTTCTTCTTCAACCATGCGCATTGCACGGTGAAGCTGATTACCGCAGTCACAGCGGAGAGACCCCATAATATCTCCGGTTAGACATTCGGAATGAACCCTTACAAGCACATTGTCCTTGTCCTTAATGTTTCCCTTGACCAGAGCAATGTGTGTAACATTCTCATGCTCAGCTTCGTATGCATAGATTTTAAATTCACCGTATTCAGTTGGCAGATTTGCAGATGCAACCTGATGCACAAGTCTTTCACTGTGCTGTCTGTACTTGATCAGATCTGCAATGGTTCCGATTTTAATACCGTGTTCCTTTGCAAAGACATCAATATCCGGTCTTCTTGCCATTGTACCGTCATCTTTCATTATTTCACAGATAACTGCAGCAGGTTTAAGCCCGGCAAGCCTTGCCAGATCCACGGAACCTTCTGTGTGACCAACCCTGACCAGAACTCCTCCTTTTTTTGCTGCCAGAGGGAAAATGTGTCCCGGTTTTCTGAGATCTTCCGGACCAGTTTTCTCATCTATCATAACCTTTACAGTCTGAGCTCTGTCATATGCAGATATTCCTGTTGTTGTTCCCTCAACCGCATCTACTGATACAGTGAAGGCTGTACAGAATTTGTCGGAATTCTTTTCAACCATGAGACGGAGTCCAAGTTTGTCAATATATTCAGGACTAAGAGGTGCACATATAAGACCGCGGGCATTCTTTGCCATAAAATTTATGATTTCAGGAGTGGCAAACTCTGCGGCAACAGTAAGATCTCCTTCATTTTCACGGTCTTCATTGTCAACAAGAATGACCATTTTGCCGTTTCGTATATCTTCAATAATTTCTTCTATAGGTGATGAATTCATATTTTACCTCCTGTGTCTCTTAACTGATTATCAAATATAATTATTTACAAAAACCGTCAAGATAATTTCTCCGCAAGAACCACAGCTGTACAGTAATCTTTTTCATGGCTTAAGCTTACATGAATTTCCAGCTGATCTTCCTTTATATCCAGAATGCGTGCAATCAGAGCCTTTTCATTCACAACAGGACACCCTCCTGGCAGGTTAAGCACAGATATCTGCCGGAAGTCAAAATCACGTCCCCCAATGGCCTTTACAAGGGCTTCCTTAACAGCAAACCTTCCTCCGATCCACTGTACCATGTTTTCTGCCGGCATACAGCAGACCTCTTCTGCAGAGAGAATCTTATCTGAAAATGAAGATCCGTACCTTTTCAGAAGATCATCAATTCTGCTCAGCTGAACAATGTCCGTTCCTAAACCTATAATCATACACCACCATAAAAAATCCATATAAGACCGGACTTCCCGGAATGAAAAGCCGGAATAACGGCCTGCCCTGAAAGTAAACTGCAGAAAGACAAAGCACTGAAAAACAGTCCTGACTCAGACAGACTGAAACTGATTAAGTTTTCTGCCTGAGTCAGTTAAGAATATGTAAAAAAGGCCTGCCGCATGGCAGGCCTTTTATGATTCTACTCATACATCTTAAGGAAACGCTTATAGGAATCGTATCTCCATCTCGCGTTCTTTTCAGCTTCCTGGAAGAGAACAGCAGCTTCTTCCGGAAAATCTTTCTTAAGAGAACTGTATCTTGTTTCTCCCATAAGGAATTCCTGGAATTTTGACCAGTCAGGCTCATCGGAATCCAGAGTAAACGGATTTTTTCCCTGCTGCTGCAGAAGAGGATTGTATCTCCACAGCTGCCAGTATCCGCATTCAACAGCCTTCTTTGCTTCGGCCTGAGCCCTTCCCATACCTGCTCCTATACCGTGGTTAATGCACGGTGCATAGGCAATGATCAGGGAC
>JAZRYV010000039.1:0-1253 GCA_045600925.1 Spirochaetota bacterium | reverse complement strand
AGGACCCTTGCCATGCAGGCTCTCTTTTTCATACCGCCGCTGATGTCTGACGGCATTTTATCCATTGCCTGATGAAGTCCCAGAATCCGCAGTTTGTCCTCTGCTGCGGCACGGATCTCTTCATCCGTCATATCTGTATTTTCACGGAGAGGCAGAGCAACATTTTCTGCAACGGTCATCCAGTTCAGCAGAGCCCCTGACTGAAAAACCATTCCCATGCTTTTTCTGATCTGCTTTTTTTCTTTCACTGATGCACCATTCATTTTATGACCGTCTATGTATACATCACCGCTGTCTGGCTCCAGAAAGCCTGCAATGGTACGGAGAGAAACTGTTTTTCCTGTTCCTGACATTCCTATTATGACAAAAGTCTCACCTGTTTTTATGGTCGCCGAGATATCTTTTAAAACAGGATTTCCGTTAAAGGCTTTGCATACATGATCCAGTTCTATCAAAATCAGCCTCCGTAAAAAACTGCCGTAATAATATACCCTGCTATCAGAACCATAATAAAAGAAGCAACAACTGCATCTCTGGTTCCGCGGCCAACCCCCAGAGCTCCGTTGACGGCACGGAGACCGTAACCGCAGCTTATGGAGGATATTATAAGACCGAAAATATGGGCCTTGAGAATTCCTGTATAAATGGCTTTTAAATGAAGTCCCTTGAATGCATTGAAATAATATATGTTAAAAGGAACACCCAGTTTAGCTTCCGCAACAATGGATCCTCCAACGGCTCCAAGTGCAACAATAAATACTGCAACCAGCGGGGTCATTACTGCCATGGCAGTTACTCTGGGCATAACCAGATATTTTACAGGACTGACAGACATCATTTCCAAAGCATCAATCTCCTCTGAAACCTTCATGGTTCCTATCTCTGCTGCAATGGCAGCCCCCATGGATGCAATAAGAATGATTCCTGCCATAAATGGCCCCATCTCCCTTGTGAGCATCACCATAATAGTATGCCCAACAAGATTCTGCTGCTGAAAGACTTTCATCTCCACTCCCATTTGCAGAGAAAGAATCATGCCTGTAAAAAGGGCAACCACCGAAACAACAGGAAAAGTTTTCACCGCAGTGTTGTACATCTGAGCAAGAATTTCATGTCTTCTGCTCCAGGCATTCTTAAGATAGTAAAAAGAAGAAAATAAAAGAATCAGAACGAACCCGCAGAATTCTATTCCGCTGATGATTTCTGCTCCGGCAGCCGTTATCATCTGTTTTATCATCTTACTGTTCCCTTTC
>JAZRYV010000038.1:0-1058 GCA_045600925.1 Spirochaetota bacterium | reverse complement strand
AAAAGATCACACAGAAAATCCGCACCATCCTTTAAGGACATGACTGAACCTGTCTTTTCTGCGTTTCGGAGAAGCTCTAGCGCATAGAAAAGAATTTCCATGTTGTCAGCTTCCGTATGTGCATAAAGTCTATAGTTATCTGCTATTTCAGAAAGAAGTCCGGCCGGAGTAAGGGCAGTTGTCCTTTTTGATAATTCCTGCAGTTTTACCATGGCCTCCTTTACCTTTATTGCCCCTGCATCTTCTGGTTCAAGTTCACCAATACGGCTGAAAAGAGAAATCCTTCCCCCCGAAAGTTTATAGGCAACAATTTCTCCGCCACTTAATCCGAAGACCTTTCCTGTAAGGGCCCCATAGAGAGCGACTTCATCTGAAGGATCTGCAACTGCCTTATAAATCTTTGTGGCCTCCAAAAGACCTTCATTGGTTTCGAAAGGAACTTTTCCTTCCGTTCTTACGGGAATTCCGTATTTCTGAAGTTCTTCCATGACAGGCCCAAGGTTTGCTTTGGCTGCGGAAATGACCATAATATCCCCGTATTTTATAGGGCGCAGCTCCTTTGTTTCCTCATCGGGAATCATGGCGTTTTTATTGTCCACAAGAAGTTCTATTATCCTTTTAACCTGTATGGGATCTGTCTCATCAGGATGTTCATCGGCAGCTGTTCCTGTGTATGCCCTGTAGCTGTACACTCCCTGAAAACCGGATGTTTCCTTTTCCGGAAGGGGAATTCTTTCAAACCTGCTCTGGTTCTCTGTCCTTTCCGAAAGAAGAATTGAAAACTGGCGGTTAAAATATTCACAAAGATTTTTCGTGGAACGGAAATTACGGGTTAGCTTCAGTACTCCCCCACCGTTTTTCTCAAAGAGTTCTTCCACTCTGTTGTAGGATCTGACGTCTGCTCCACGGAATCTGTAGATGGACTGCTTGGGGTCACCGACTATAAATAGTGAACCCTCCTGCGGCTTGCATTTCTGCCACTTCTCCTTTGGATCTTTGGCAGTCAGGTAGAAGAAAACTTCCGCCTGCAGGGGATTTGTATCCTGAAACTCATCAAT
>JAZRYV010000037.1:0-9163 GCA_045600925.1 Spirochaetota bacterium | reverse complement strand
ATTACAATGGCTGACGGCAGTACCAGGCCTGTTGAAAATCTTGAAATCGGAGACATGATTAAAACTTTCGATCACGACAGTGGTGAAATTTCATCTGCTCCTGTTTACGATATACTCAGGACTGAAAACATTAAAGGTGCTGTGGAACTGATATTCTCTGATGGTTCCGGAGTTACAATTGTCAATGAACACGGTTTTTACAGCAAAGAAGAAAACAAATATGTTTTCATTAATTTAAGCAATATAGATGAATTTTTAAATAAATCATTCTATAATGCTGATTCTGGATCTTTTGTAGAGCTGACAGGTTATAATTTACTTGAAGAAACAACAGATGCCTACTCCATAGTTTCTGCAGTTCATCTGAACCATGTTTCCGGCGGAATGCTTTCAATGACAAATGGAGTAATGAAGGTAGTATGCAATATTTTTGAATTTGAAGAAAACCGCAGCCTTAGGATAAATCAGCAGAAAAAGTATGAAGATATTCAGAAATACGGTCTGATCAGTCCTGAGGATCTTAAATACTATTCACTGGAAGACTATGAAGCTTTTAATATCAAATACCTTAAGATTGCCGTCGGCAAGGGGCTGATATCACAGGAAAGACTGGAGTTCCTTGCTGGTATTCTTTCTGAAATGTAAAGCAGCCTTAACATAAGGACATTATAAAAAGCCACGGATGCTACCGTGGCTTTTTATGTTTCTGAGCGAGAAATCATTTTTCTTTCTTTTCCGGTCAAAAACCCGGGCAAAAAAAAAGGGAATGTAAAACATTCCCGAATTTAAAATCTCAGAAACTGAGAAAGCCCTTCTGTCTTTGTTACAGAAATTCTACCCTGTCTTTTTTTATATAAATACCCAGAGAAGATAACTCAATTTGTGAGGTAAAATAAGTAAAACATTATTTTGTCAAGCAGTTTAAATAATTTTTTTCACTTAACAGTGTAAAATTTAATTAAAAAGTGAATAAACCTGTTTTATGCCTGTCCCAGAGTTTTTTCGGTAATTTCTCTTGTATTGGCTGAAATATCCTTTCCTCTTGTCCGGAGAATTCTGACAAGTTCAGCTTCCATAAGTGCCTTACGGGCCGGATCCAGCCTGCCGAACAGTTTAAATGCCTTGGCAAGGCCAGCCGATATCTGTGGATTAAATGCATCAATCTGTATAATCCTGTCTGCCAGATATCTGTAGCCTGCTCCGTCCTTTCTGTGAAAACAGAACTGATTTGCTCCGAAGGCTCCTGTCAGAGAGCGGACCAGATTAGGTGTCCGTATATCCCATGCAGGATATTTTTCCAGTTCCAGTACCCTGTCCAGTGTGCCTTCCAGTGGTGCTGATGCCTGAAGTGCAAACCATTTCATGATTACATTTTTGCTGGCATGCCATTTTTCATAGAAATCTTTAAGCGGAGCCTGTTTTATTTCAGAGCTGCCGGAAGCAAGGACTGTCAGAGCCCCCAGCTTCCCTGTCATTGCTTTTTCCCTGAAGTAAAGATCCGAGGCCAGTTTCAGATATTTTTCTTTTTCTGTGGCGGCCAGATAATCAAGAAGACGGAGACGTAGTTTTCTTCTTCCTGCAGATTCAATGTCCAGAGAAGAAGAATCTGCACGGAGCAGTTCTTCATGGATTCCGGCAAACAGTTCCTCCAGATTCAGACCGATGATTCTCTTCAGTGCGGAACGGGCAGTATGAATTTTTTCAAAATCAGGTGTATCATATTCCTGGGCAAGAATTTCTTCTGACGGAAGAAGGAGTGCCAGGGCCCTGAAACTGCTGTCCGTATCCGAAAGCAGAAGATCTTTTACGGCCATGGAGAAAGCATCTGTATATTCTGACCGGCATGTGCCGTCAGCCAGCTGTTTTTCCAGAATAATGGCTGCAGACTGTCCTGCGTCCCATCTGTTTACAGGATCTGTATCGTGGCTGAAAAGAAATATAAGCTCATCCATGGATCTTTCATAGTGCAGTTTTACAGGTGCGGAAAAATTCCTGTTAACTGAAACATAATGTTCCTGTGGAATCCCTGTGAAAATAAAATCCTGTTCCCTTTCAGTCATTTTCAGCACGGTTTCTGAAGAAATCTCCCTTCCTTTTCCGTCCAGAATACCGGTCCGCAGTGGAATCACCATTGGCAATTTATCTTTCTGCCCCGGAGTGTCCGGAATTTCCTGCCTGAGATGAAGTTTCAGTTTCTTAGCTGAACTGTCATATTCCTCCCTGACAAATATCTCCGGTGTGCCGGCCTGACTGTACCACAGCATGAACCGGCTGAGATCCAGTCCGGAAGCATATTCCATGGCCGATGTAAAATCGTCACAGGTTACGGCCTTCCCGTCATTCAGGCTTATGTAGCGTTTCATGCCTTTCTGAAATGTTTCCTCACCCAGAAGCGTATGTATCATGCGGTGAACTTCCGCACCTTTTTCGTAAACAGTGGATGTATAGAAGTTGTTCATTTCCGTATAGCTGTCTGGCCGTATCGGATGGGCATTGGGGCCTGAATCCTCAGGAAACTGAAGTGCGCGCAGATCTATGACATCACTGATTCTTTTTACCGGCCGGGACTGGATATCGGAAGTAAATTCCTGATCTCGGAAGACAGTGAGGCCTTCCTTCAGTGTAAGCTGGAACCAGTCCCGGAGCGTAACACGGTCTCCGGTCCAGTTGTGGAAATATTCATGGCCCACAACTGATTCAACGGCAAGAAAGTCATCATCTGTGGCTGATCCTTCCGTGGCCAGTACATATTTTGAATTGAAGATGTTAAGCCCCTTGTTTTCCATGGCTCCCATATTGAAGGAATCCACTGCAACAATCATGTATATGTCCAGATCGTATTCCAGACCAAAACGTTTTTCGTCCCAGGCCATTGCCTTCATAAGAGAAGCAAGAGCATGACGGCAGAAGTTCTCATTCCCCGGATCACAGTATATGCGGCAGTCAACCTTTCTGCCTGAACCTGTGGTGTAGATGCCGGAGATCATGCCCAGTTTCCCTGCAACAAGAGCAAATAAATAGGAAGGCTTGGGAAATGGATCCTTCCATACTGCTCTGTGCATGCCTCCTGGCAGATCTTCGGAAAGAATGCAGTTTCCGTTGGACAGCATTACCGGATACTTTTTCTTGTCTCCTGTGATTTCTACTGTGAAGGAACTCATTACATCCGGTCTGTCCGGGAAGAAGGTTATGGAACGGAAACCTTCCGGCTCGTTCTGGGTACACAGAATGTCTCCTGATTTATAGAGACCTTCCAGTGCCAGATTTGCCTCCGGATTTATATAAACAGCAGTTTCAAGTTCAAATACATCAGGCATGCTGCGGACAGTAAGGACCCCGTCTGCATATTCGTATCTGTCTTTCTGAAGAGGCTTTCCGTCTGCGGACAGGCTGATGAGTTCCAGTCCATTTCCGTAAAGTCTCAGAGGTTCCTGATGGTTTCCGTTTCTTCTTACTGAAAGTTTTGCGGTGACCATTGTGCGGTCATCAGACAGAAGAAAAGAAAGATGTGTTTCCGGAACCAGAAATTCCGGAGCTTTATAGTCTTTTCTGAAAACAGGTTTTTTCATTGCAGCACCTTTTTTCCCGGCATTTGTGAAATATTATGGACAATAATTCAGATGTTCATATGGTCAAGATATTTTCAGGAAGAAAAGACGGAGATATTATGAAATTTATCCATATTTCGGACCTTCATATCGGAATAACTGTAAACGGATTTTTTATGAAAGAAGATCAGATTCATATTCTGAATCAGATCCTTACTGTAACTGAACAGGAAAAAGCTGACGCCATGTTCATTGCAGGAGATGTTTACGACAGATCTGCTCCCGGGGATGAAGCTGTTGTAATTTTTGATGACTTTCTGAAAAAG
Organism: Spirochaetota bacterium; assembly: GCA_045600925.1. GTDB lineage: Bacteria > Spirochaetota > UBA4802 > UBA4802 > UBA5550 > JAZRYV01. The sequence goes on along the minus strand of JAZRYV010000037.1, from coordinate 5,289 downwards.
GCTGCGGAGCTGTGCAGAATTTTTATCATCCGGGGAAACCATGACTCGGCACAGAAACTGGCTTTCGGAGCAGGTCTTCTGAACAGAGCCGGTGTTCATATATCTCCTGTTTATGACGGGACTGTTTCATGTTTTTCTGTGGATGATGATTACGGCACAGTGAAGATTCATCTGCTTCCTTTTCTTCGGCCTGCGGACATTATTTCAGTTTTAAGAAAAAATCAGCTTATGCCGAAGGAAGAACTGAAAAAAATACATACATATACGGATGCCCTGAAAGCTGCTGTCAGTCTCATGAAAACGGATCCTTCAGAGAGAAACATTTTACTGACACATCAGTTTATTACAGGTTCCAGTCTCAGCGGAAATACTGTCGTGAAAGCAGGTGGAACAGACAACGTGGATGCCTCTGTCTTTTCCGGATTTGACTACACTGCCCTTGGACACATCCATAAACCTCAGAATGTAACAGACAGAATGCGTTACTGCGGAACACCGCTTAAATATTCATATTCGGAAATTATGCAGACTAAAACAGTGACTGCCGGAGAGCTGAGGGAAAAAGGAAATCTTATTCTAAAGGAAATTCCTCTTAAACCTCTGCATGATACAAGAGAACTCCGGGGAACATTTGATGAGCTCCGGAAAGGAAGTCCATCAGAGGATTATATTTTTATCACTCTGACAGATGAAGATGAAATACCGGACAGCAGAAACAGTCTTAACGATGTGTATCCCAATATACTTGCACTGAAATACGACAATTCCAGAACAAGGAAATATGAAGCATCTTCCCCTGATTTTACTGCAGAAAACAGGTCTCCGCTTGAGCTTTTTGCTGAACTGTACGAAAGACAGAACAATGCAGCTATGACAGATGAAAAGAAAAAGTATCTGGAAAATCTTATAGCAGAAATATGGAGGGAAGCATAATGAGACCACTGAAACTTGTACTGGAAGCCTTCGGTCCATATCTCCGCAGAACAGAAATCAGGTTTTCGGAATTCGGTGAAAAAGGTATTTATCTGGTTACAGGAGATACCGGTGCAGGAAAGACCATGATTTTTGACGGAATCTGTTTTGCCCTGTACGGTGAACCAAGCGGTGATGTCAGGAAAGCAGGAACTCTCCGTTCACAGAACGCAGATCCGGATGCAAAAACTGAAGTTCAGCTTGTCTTCCTTTACAGAAACATGGAATACTCTGTTAAAAGGAATCCTCAGTACGACAGACCGAAAAAACGGGGAACAGGAACTGTTGAAGAACCTGCACAGGCCGAGCTCGTTCTGCCTGACGGCTCTGCAGTTACAGGAGTAAGGGAAGTTAATGAAAAGATAAAAGCTCTTCTGGGACTGGAGAAAGAACAGTTTTCAAGAATTGCCATGATTGCACAGGGCAGTTTCAGCAGATTTCTGCTTGCTACATCCAAAGACAAACAGGAAATTTTCCGTACGCTTTTTGACACAGGAAGATTCAATTCTCTGCAGGAAAGGCTGCGTACTGATTCCGCTGCAGTCAGAAACAGTCTGGATCAGTACAGAAAAATGCTTAAACAGAATATTCTGGACATTTCCTGCAGGCCTGATTCTGTCCTTAAAGGCGATCTTGATCTTCTTAAAGAAAAGGAACGGCCTGAGGCTGATGAGGTTCTGACCGTAACAGAAAAAATTCTGGAGGAAGACCGTATTCTTGAAAAGGATCTGAAACAGCAGATTGCGGATACTGAGCAGAAACTGAAAGTTCTGGAATCAGCAGTTTTTCTTTACAGGGAAACAGAGGATTTGAAGGAAAAACTGAAGGTTTCGGAGAATAAAATGGCCGGACTGATTCCGGAAAAGGAAAAGGCGGAAAAGAATCTCATGGAAGCAGAGAATCTTATGAAAGAAAAGGATTCTTTTATAGGAAAGATAAGTCTGGCAGAAAAAGAGATTCCGGCATACGAAGAAAGGGACAGAATTCATGACAGAATTTCCCTGCAGGAAAAGGCTCTGCTTCTTAAAACAGAGGAAATTCAAAAAAGGAAGAAGGAACAGGAGACGGAAAACATCAGGCTGAAAAGCCTTAAGGAACAGCTGGAAAAACTGAAGGATTCTTCTGCTGAACTGGAAAAACTGAAGGCTAGGCAGGATAAACTGAATGGGGATAAATCCGCTCTTTCAGGTCTGCAGAAACTTATGCTGGAGTACAAAAAGGATACTGATCTTCTTCAGAAAGAACAGGAACTGTATTTAAAAAAGTCTGCAGTATGGGAAGAGGCAGGAAATCAGTTCAATGAGATGGAAAAGGCCTTCCTTAATGGGCAGGCTGGAATTCTGGCATCTGAACTTAAGGAAGGGACTGCATGTCCGGTATGCGGTTCTTTCAGCCACCCTTCTCCTGCATCAAAAACAGTAAATGCTCCCTCAGGTGATGATCTGAAAAAAGCAAAAGATTCTGCTGAAAAGAAACAAAAAGAAATGGAGGAACAGAGCAGAATTTCCGGTGAAATAAAAGGAAAGTGCGATCAGGAGAACAGGTCCATTTGGGACAGAGCAGAAGAACTTGATCTGTGCGCAGGAACGGAAAATTTCCGGGAACTGTGGTCAAAGGCAGACAGTAAGCTGAAAAAGAACAGTGCTGAAATCCTTTCTGTGAAAAAAAGTCTGACAGAAGCTGAAACATCTGTCAGACAGAAGGAACAGCTGGAAAAACAGATACCGGAGGCAGAGGAAAAAATATCGGACACTGTAAAAAACGTTCAGAACCTTGAACTTGAAATTAAAGCTCTTGAAAAAGACATATCTGCCTTAAAAGAAAGAGAAAATTCTGTTAAACTTTCTTTCGGCACAAAAAAAGAAGCAGAAAAACATATTTCAGAGATGAAGAAATATGTTCAGGAACTGGAAAACAGACATGAATCTGCATTAAAATATTCTGACGAAATCAACAGATCTCTTATTTCTCTGAATGCACAGATGGATGAACAGAAGGAAATGCTGGCAGGGAAAACGGCAGCTCTTCCCCCTGATGCAGCAGAGAAAAAAGAAGAACTTGCAGCTGAGGAAAAGAAAAAAAAGGAACTTTATGAAATGAATGAAAGTCTTGTTTCATGCACTGCAATGAACAGAAAACTGGTGAAATCCATAACTGAAAATCTGAAAGGTGAAGAAACTGAATTCAGAAGATATTCTATGATTAACGATCTTTACAATACAGCCAGCGGAAGAATTTCCGGAAAGGAAAAATTTACTCTGGAAGCCTGGGTTCAGGCTGCATATCTGGACCGAATGCTGTTCAGGGCAAACCGAAGGCTGGCAAAGCTTTCTTCTTCCAGATATGAACTCCTGAGATCGGAGGGAGGATCAGGCAACGAAAAGACAGGACTGGATCTTGATGTTCTTGATCATTATTCAGGTAAACGGAGAAGCGTATCAACCCTTTCCGGAGGGGAAACTTTCAAGGCCTCCCTTGCACTGGCTCTCGGTCTTGCAGATGAGGTTCAGGCTTCTTCCGGAGGCATCCAGCTGGACACCATGTTCGTGGATGAAGGTTTTGGCACACTGGACAGTGAATCCCTTCAGCAGGCCATTTCAGTTCTTGAGGAACTCAGTGAAGGAAAACGTCTGGTTGGAATCATTTCCCATGTAGATGATCTGAAAGAAAAGATAGGAAGACAGCTCATTGTCAAAAAAGACATTAAAGGAAGCAGTGTGACTCTTGTCTGACTGGTTCCCAGGAGTTTTATATGACAGCAAATTTTAAAGTTACAGGAATGACATGCGCTGCCTGCAGTGCCCATGTGGAAAATGCTGTTTCAGCTGTTCCAGGAGTAAAGGCAGTATCGGTTAATCTGTTTCTGAATTCCATGAATGTGGATTTTCAGACTCCGGCAACAGCTGAAAGCATTGCTGCTGCCGTAAGGGATGCAGGCTACGAAGCAGAACCTGAGGATTCTTCCACTGCAGGACCTGTTCCAGAGACAGAGGTGGAACTGAAGATTCTGAAAAAACGGCTTGTCTTTTCTCTTTCTGTTCTGATCCCAATGCTGTATGTTTCCATGGGACACAGCATGCTGGGATTGCCTGTCCCTCCGGTCTTAGAAGGTTTTTTCTGTTCCGGAGTTTTTCTGTTTGTCTGTACAGCAGTTATTATGTTCATAAACAGGTGTTTTTTCGTTTCCGGGGGCAGGTCCCTGATTCACGGTGGAGCCGGTATGGACACTCTTGTTTCACTGGGGGCCGGGGCTTCTTTTCTGTACAGCACTGCTGTTCTGCTGTCAGCAGGAACAGATTTCGTTTCAACGTCGAGCAGCCTGTATTTTGAATCTTCAGCCATGATCCTGACGCTTATTACTGCAGGAAGAACACTGGAAACAAAAAGCAGAGGAAAGGCAGCCTCGGCCATCCGCAGCCTTCTGTCTCTTGCTCCGGACACAGCCTGTGTTCTGATAAACGGAAAAGAAACTGCTGTCCCTGTGGAACAGATTTCTGTGGGAGATGCTTTTCTGGTAAGGCCAGGAGAACGGATCCCTGTGGACGGAACTGTTTATGCCGGTGAAAGTTCTGTGGATGAATCTTCTGTTACCGGAGAAAGCTTTCCTGCAGACAAGTTTCCTGGACACAGTGTTGCAGCCGGAACCATGAATCTGAACGGATTCCTTTCCTGTACTGCAGTCCGTGTCGGGAAGGATACAGCCCTGAACAGAATCATTCAGATGGTGGAAAAAGCCTCTGCTTCCAAAGCTCCTGTTTCAAAAACTGCAGACCGTATTTCCGGAATATTTGTTCCTGTGGTAATAATAATATCTGTCTGCACATTTGCTGCATGGCTGCTTGCCGGCATGAATCCTGGTTTTGCACTGGCAAGAGCTGTCAGTGTCCTGGTAATCAGCTGTCCCTGTGCTCTGGGCCTTGCCACACCGGCTGCAGTTATGGCAGGCAGCGGAACAGGTGCCAGACACGGAATTTTTTTCAGGACGGCAGAAGCCCTGGAAAATACCGGAAAGACCGATATACTGCTTCTGGATAAAACAGGAACTCTTACAGAGGGAAAAGCGTCAGTGACGGATGTTCTGCCTGAGCAAGGCATTTCCATAGAACAGCTTCTGTTTACTGCAGGCTCTCTTGAGAGTCTGAGCAGACATCCTCTGGCCACTGCAGTGATGAAAAAGGTTCAGGAAGAAAAAATGGATTATTCATCACCTGAAAATTTCCGGACCATGCCAGGACTGGGACTTTCCGGAACAGTTGAAGGTCGGAACTGCATGGCCGGAAGCATGGAACTGATGAAGAAGAAAGGTTTTCTTACGGA
>JAZRYV010000036.1:0-2934 GCA_045600925.1 Spirochaetota bacterium | reverse complement strand
CTTTATTGAATTTTGAGCTTCTGAGCCGAGCAGAGCCAGATACCTGTCATTTACTGCAAGATTCTTAATCTCCTTAACGTGACCTGCAGATGATGATCTGCCGATTATTTGCTTATCAGTGACAGTATTTATTCCCAGCATGTACATCATAGACTGTCCATTTATATTTGACACTACATAAAGGGAGGTTCCATCGAATGCAGAAAAAACCTTCACAAATCCATAATTTACTATTGATGAGGCACGTAAAACTGACCACTCTTTATTCCCATCCTTATCGTATTTCTGAACAAACAGATTCCTGGTACCATTAACAGACTGCTCGTCCAGTGTTTTCGCATCTGTTGTACCTGAAATATATACAGCATTATTATCTGCCTGAACAGATTCGACTTGTAAATTATTTCCTTCAATTCCTATGTTTTTCTCCCAGAATGATTCAGGTTTGGATGAGTCTCCTCCATTGCATCCTGTAATAAATCCGGAGAAACAGATAAGAGCTGAGGACATAAAAAACAGTTTTTTTAAATACATTTTATTCTCCTTTGTTTTTTTTATTTCCGGCACTGACACTGTTATGCCATTTTATTTTTTTAATATAATAAAAATACAGGAAAACGCAACTCAAAAAGAAAATTTTTTCAAAAAAAAAACCTGCTTAAAAAGCAGGTTTTTTTTGCCGCGGAAGGGACTCGAACCCTTATGAGCGTTCGCTCACTAGACCCTGAACCTAGCGTGTCTACCAATTTCACCATCGCGGCTTTAAGATGTAACCCATATAAACGAGGCTCTGTTTTTGTCAAACAGTTTTCACAGCAAAAATAACCTGTCTTTAAATTCCGGCAGAATGCTGTGAAAACTGTCCTCAGCAGACCTAAAAATCTGCCTTTTCTATTGAAAGAATCCTGAATTTTTTCTCCGAATCATCTGTTCTCAGGATAAATTCATCATTGAGTTTCCTGCCAAGAAGAGCTTTGGCTATGGGAGATCTGTAGGATATGATTCCGCTGCCAAAATCCGCATCCCATGGACCAAGCACTGTGTAGTACAGAATCTCCTGATCCTCAGAATCAGTGCTGATGCATCCGACCTTTGTTCCTATGGTCACAGAGTCAGTGCTGATCTTTGACGGATCAAGTATATCTGCACTCTTCATTTCCCGGTCAAGCTTGGCTATGGCCATTTTAAGGATAGTCTGCTTTTCCATAAGTGCCGCATATTCCACATTTTCTCTTGGATCTGCACTTGCCTCTGCCACAGAAGCCAGTTCACGGGAAAGCTGATTCATTTCAGTGGTTCCCATGGATTCAAGCTCCGCTTTTTTACGTTCCCATCCCTGTCTGGATACAATGAATTTTTCCACCAGCTGATCCTGATCATCAGCCACGGCCTTAATATGTTCAGGAACAAACTCCGGAAATTTCTCCTTTATGAGTGAACAAAATTTTTCCTTCATGGAATCTTCAATCCAGGAAGCATGTTCCATAACATCATACCCACGGCTCAGAGAAACCATATCACTCTCACGTATGACTGTCTTAAGCACCTGGGCATCCCCTGAAAACAGAATATCCAGCAGCTGATTTTTGAGACGGTTGCTGTCCGTTTCCAGCTTCCTGAGATCATTCATCAGCCTGAACATATTCACTGTAAGATCCTTTCTGGAATAATCCAGCCATTCATATTCCCAGATGCCTGTAAAAATACTCTTTGCAGTCCAGAGAAAAATTTCAGGAGACTGTCTGTAGCCTGTAATCACACGGTCAATAAAGACATTAATCGTATTAAAAGAACGGGCCCGTACAAGCGTATTAAAAATATACCTGTGAACCTTTACCGGCGTTTCAAACAGCATTTCAGAAACTACATGAGACCAGTCCTCTCTTGATTCCTCAATTAGAGAAACAAAATCTTTTTTATAGTCATAGGAACCGATCTTCATGGAAACAAGAGGCAGATCATCAGCCGACTTGATAAAATCAACAACCTTCTCCCTTACAGGCTCCAGATGAAGTTTTGTATTGAATTTGTTTTCCAGAGTCTTGAGAATAAAGTAGGACAGAATGAGCCTTGTATTTGAAATTCCCTTTACTTCATTCATAAAATAATCAGTAAAGTACTGCACTACATCTGCACTCTCTTTTTCATCTATATTGGATGCAAACTCTATGGCCAGATCAAGCCTTGCACTGAAGGATTCATTCCTGGAGAATTTATCAAGAAGTTCATCCACATAAGTCACAGGCTTGTCTCTCATAAAGAAAAGATCCTTTTTCTTTTCACTGACTCCGAACATGGGACTTTTCTTTATCTGGGTTCTGGCTCTGTTCCACCACTTTGCCCATGATTTATCATCAATATAGTCAGGAATCAGTTCCTGCTTTATATCTGCAAGGCTGATCTCTCCGCCGTATGATTTTATAAGAATCTCAAAAAAACTCATAAAATCATCAGAGAACATTTTTTTCATCCCGTCCGGATCCTCATATGCCCGGACATGAAGGCTGTCACTGCTTACAGGAATCAGTGACTGAAGAGCCATCTGAACTGACATCTGATGGTTCTCGCTGTTCCTGAAATTCACAGAAACAGTTTCACTGTTTATGGAACTGATCTTTCCGATCTTCCATGAATTATGGAAAACATAGTTACCTGCAGCAAAGATGATATAGTTTTCAAAATCCTTTACAGCTGTCCTGATCGGCCTGTGGGTATTTTTGATGCCTGAAAATTTTATAAAAGCCTCCAGCTGCGGATGGGATCTGTACTTCTCCCTGTAAAGACGGACAAGAGCAAACCGGCACTGTTCATCTTCAGGTCTGTAGTTCAGAATTTTTTTAAGGAGTTCCACAGATGTATCTGTGTCCTTCTCCGCCTTATAAATATCCAGCAGTGCCTTTAACATGGCTGCAGCAATATCAGTCTGCCTGTTTT
>JAZRYV010000035.1:0-3729 GCA_045600925.1 Spirochaetota bacterium | reverse complement strand
ATTGCTGCTCCTGTGGAACCTGCAATGCCGCCTTTTATCTGTTTAAGCCCTCTTGCTGATGATGGATTGATTACAGGATGAAGAAGTTCATTAAGCTGCGCAGGTTTTATGCTGCAGATAAGTTCCTGCTCTGAAATTACTCCGTCTCTGCACAGATCGAGAAGAGTCTTTAAATTTGCCTGAGTTGATTTTTCATCAACCTCACGCTGTTCAATAATCCACAGGCTGTTTTCTTCTATTGTAAATTTTATTTTCCTGATTTCATGAAAATATTTTTCAACCTTGTCTGCTGTTTCCGTAAAGATATTATAATATTGTTCATCAATATTTTCAATGGGCTGAACTGAACCAGAGTTTTCATCAAAACCGTTATGTACAAAAATCCCGTTTATTTTTTTTGTACCATCTATAATATTCCTGGTGTAAAAATTTCCAGAAAAAGAATTTTCACCTGCATTTCCGTAAACCATAGCCTGTATCATAACGGAAAGGGATTCATCAACATCAATAGAGGAATCCCTGTACTGAGCTGCCGCATGTTTCAGAATAAGAGCCAGCTGATCATATGCATCAGATGAAAATCTGTCGCCGAAAGCATCCAGATATCCGTTGATGATTCTGTTGTAGTCAGAAACAGAGGTTTTTCTGGAAATCCCCTTTTCAAGCGCTGCAATTTTATCATCCGTCAGACGGTAGATCTGTTTTGCTGCACCTCTCAGCATCCAGAGAAATTCAGCATATGCAAAATTCTTGCCTGTTATTGCTGAAAAACCTTTCAGCGTATCAAAATTAAGCCCCACGTGATGAACAGAAGGAAAAGAAGGAACAGACAGATTGGAACTGAGAACAACTTTAAGAAGAAGAGGACAGTCCTGATCCCCTAACTTCTTCTGCATTTCCTTCTCAAGCATCTGAATATACGGAGTGAACATCTCCTTTATTTTTTCAGTCTCCATTTCAGGCAGTTTTGCAGTAAGCTGAGAATCAAAAATAAAACCGGGAGCAACCGGAAGACCTATTATTCCGAAATCAACAACACGTCTTCCTCTTATTCCGATACGGTCTCTGATTTCGGGATCTATGTTGCTGTTTTTATGGTTAAAATATATAATATTATCCATCACTTTATCTCCGGAAATTTTAGAAAAGATTGAGAACTTTGCCTGTTCCAACTTTCAGGAACTGTTCAAATCTCTGACTGGCCCCTTCAGATAAATATTTCTGAAGTCTGGAAACTCCCTTTATGTCTTCTCCTGAAACCTGAAAGAAGATCGAATCACCGTGTTTAACTTTTCCCCATTTAAACAGAGAATTTATATCGTTGATGGCTTCTTTTCCGTGATATATGTGAACATGAAGTTCCGGATATTTCGTATTGTAGCTTTCAATGATTTTTTTCCATGCTTCGACATTGCCGTTATGGAAAAGCTCGTTTGAAACAATTACAGCGTATTTCGGAGTTATCCGTATTTTTGAAGACGCAGAACTGTCAGACTGAAGATCTTCTTTACCGGCTACTTCGGAGTATGTTTTCTGAGTTATATTTTTATCAACAAAAGCTTTGCTGAGGAAGATGTCTTTTCCTGAAAGGATTCCGAAGACAGCATTCAGTGCATCAGTTTCTGCTTTTTTATCACCTTCTTTTTTATGTTTTGCATACACTACAAGAAGCTGATCCTTTGATATTTCACGGATTCTGTCCCAGTGGGACTTGCGTTTAGGGTTGACGATGATTATCTTTCCTGTGGATGCAAAATATACGGCAAGGAGATCCATTCCTGTCCACTTCTCTGTAACAGAAATCATCTTTTTGAAATCATTTACGGTGTCCCGAAGATTGCAGGATCTGAAACTGTAGTCAAATTTTTCCTTCAGTACAGAACTGATAACCGGAAGGATCTGATCCTGAACCATTTCATCATTTTCAAGCCAGTCTGCCAGAACATCTGCCGGGCTGTTTCCAGCTTCAAGTTCCTCAACCAGATCGTTTGCTGAATAAAAATGTCTTAATGCCTTGTTAAACCCTGTTCTTGTTGCCAGCGAAAAATATGTTCTTTCCATCTTTCACCTGTTTATATTTATTAATCATTTTTATATCCATATATTGCTGACAGTCAAGCAAAAATACTGAACTTTCTGCAGCATCAGAAGCTTTTATTTAAGAAAATAATCTGCAAAAAAAAGCCTCCGTTTTAACGGAGGCTTTCTGCTGATTTCATAAAATTTTTAAAGTTCCTTTAAACCGGAACGTCTTCTTGCAGAAGTCTGAGGCTTCGGTGTCAGATCTACAGAACCTTTAACATCGTCATCTGCTTTTCTTGATACTGTCTTTACAGGTTCATCAGCTGCCTTTGTATAGGCATTTTCAAAGAAGTCATCAGAAGGAGCTTCATCTGCAAAAGACTGATCAATATCTGCCCTTACTGTGCTTCTGCGGCGGCTGTATGTTGCAAAGGCTGCATCAGAGAAGCCCTTGGATACGCTGTACAGGAATTCGTTAAGAACGTTTGCCATTCCTTTAAGCATATACTGTTTTCTCTTGATAGTAGTAATGTCTATATCAAGAATCAGTCCGGGCTGGATATGATGAGGATTTACAAGATATGCAAACTCATTGAATCTCTTTGTAAGGAAGTTGATTCTTTCATCAAGAATAACTCTTTCAACAGGATTCTGATATCCGTGCATCTTTGCCAGCATTTCCTTAAGGTAAACAAGTTTGCCTTTCAGATTCTTCATTCTGTCTTCGTATGTTCTGTTGTTCTTTTCTACAAAGGAAGCTTCATTGTACATTTCTCCGATTTCGTTCCAGAGGACGCTTTCAGGATCGGATTCTCTCATCTTCTTTTCATGTTTCCATTCCTTGTTCATAAGTCTGGAAGCAAGGTCGTTAAAGTCTTTGAGAGCACGGAAACGTTTCTTTGATTCGTAGTATGCATGAACGACTTCCCAGAGAGCAGTAATCTCTGTTGTAAAGGCAGCCATCTGCTTGTCGTATTCTTTTTTCAGTTCGCGGAGCTGATTCTGATCCAGGAACTGAAGTTTCATGCTGTATCTTTCATCAGGAAGAACAGTTGTATCAACTTCTTCGTATTCCTTAATATGACACAGACGAGCATTCTTCATATTGTCGCATACCTGATACCCAAGTTTGCTTGTATCAAGAATGGATGTTATGGAGTTGATGCAGGTGTTGTAGCCTCTGTTTCTGATGTTTTCTTCATCAATGATGTATTTGATGTTTTCACGGATATTCAGAGGATCGTAGTCATCAACATCTATTTCTGCACGGAGACCTTCGATTTTATCAAGGAAACGTTTTGCAAGGATTGTATATCTTCTTGATTTTTCATCATCCTTGTCGTCTTCTGTGAAACTGTCGATCCGTTTTACCTTTTCGAACATCTTTTCACTTGCAGAAAGCTCACTCTTTCCCTGGTCAACAAGTTCATCATTGAACTGCTGAACCTGACGGTCAATGAGTTCCTGAACATGCTTCTGGATTGCATCCTTCATAAGGGAATCAACAGTAGTCTGATAGTGATACATTGGACTGATGAGCTCACTGTCCAGAATATTGATGGAAAGCTTTACATCATAAACATATTTTGGACGGATCTCATTGTCCTTGAATATGCATTTAAGAATAGCATAGGCGTTTTCACCACGGACAAAAGCACCGACGTCTGTCTTCTGACGGAGAATGGAGTTTGTTTCTGTTTCAAGGTC
>JAZRYV010000034.1:0-1103 GCA_045600925.1 Spirochaetota bacterium | reverse complement strand
ACGTAAGGTCAGCCCAGGAAAGCTCCTATGAGTATGAGTTCCACGAGGAAACAAAGGCATCCCTTGCCAATATAAAGGATATGGCCAAAAATATCGGAAAGATTGCAGTGGATCTTGGCAGGGCAGGCCGGGGAAATATGGTAAAGGCAAAGGAGCTGGTGGAAGAAGGAGGAGTATCCCTGGAACTGGCATCCATAAGCTATGATAAAACCGAGAGCAGAACAGATTCCACCAGACAGAAAGAGGCAGTACTTGGAGCAGGAGGGGATATAAGCCTGGAAGCAGGGAAAGACATAAATATAAAGGGATCTGACCTGTACGGAGGAGAGGAAACGGACATAAGCCTGAGAGCAGGGAACAATGTAAACATAGAATCAGCGGATGAAACGACAAAAACCAGCGAATCGGAAACACATCTTTCAGGAACGCTTTCAGCGGGAGTAAGCCATGCGGCAATAGATATAGCCAAAGCATCAAAAGAAGAAAAGGAGGCATATGAACAGCTTAAGGAAGCGAAAAGACAGCTGAATGAATTCAGAAGACAGCGGGATCAGGCCAGAGAGCAGAAAGAGAAAGGACTGATGAGCGAGGAGGAGTACAAAGATCTCAGGGAGAAGGAGTGGATATTTGAATTAAATGTAAGATTATGTGCAGAAAATCTTGCAGCCAAAACAGCCGACCTTATATCCGCAACAGCCAGTGCAGCAGGAAGTACGGAAACATTCGGGTTTAAAGCAAGCTTAACCGCAGAGCTTTCCGGGAGCAAAACAACAGGTGAAAGTGCATCGACCAGTGCAAAGGGATCTGCTATACAGACCGGAGGAAACATAGACATAAAGGCCGGGAATAATGCAGTAATAAAGGGATCATCAGTATCCACCGCAAAGACGGACAGTGAAGGGAATACCGCAGCCGGAGGAGATATATCCATAGCAGCCAGGAATGTGGAAATAAAGGCAGCAGAAAACACATCTTCCAGTTCCAGCAAAACAGAAACAGGAAGCATAAGCATGAGCCTGGAGACAGGAAGCGGGTGGGGCAGAGGCAAAAAAGGTCTGGTCTCAGAGGTGAAAGATACCCTGAATCTTGGAGCATCTGGAAGT
>JAZRYV010000033.1:0-6192 GCA_045600925.1 Spirochaetota bacterium | reverse complement strand
GTGGATGCTCCCATACAGAAGGTAAGCATTGTAGTACTGATTACGATCATCTTATGTTTTGTGAAATCTGCATTGGAAAGGACACTTTCATCAAATGCACCTGCAAGGCCCATTTTCTCCATAACGTCTGATGCAAATCCGAAAACGTTGTTGTCATACATATAGTTCAGCAGCAGGTACCATACAGAGATGTAGATAAGACCGAACCCTACAACAACAAGCCCCATAACAGCACCGGATCTGAAGGCTACCTTGAGTCCTGCATTAAGGGATTTGGATGCTCCCTGGGCAGTACGGGAAGAAGCATTTGTTGCTGTCTTCATTCCAAGATATCCGCACAGAGCTGAGAAGAATCCGCCTGTGAGGAAAGCAACAGGAACGCATGGATTCTGGATTCCCAGAATAACCAGTACGATGAAGAATACCGTCAATACTGCAAAAACAATGGCGACAACACCGTACTGACGTTTGAGATAAGCCATAGCTCCTTCTTTTACATAAGAAGCTATTTCGATCATTGTGGCATTTCCCTGCTCAGCTTTCATCATGCTCTTGTAGAAATAGAGAGCAAAGCAGAGAGCAATCAGTGCACTGATCGGGGCGATGTAGAATAAACAATTCTGCATACACAACTCCTTTTATTTTTTGAGATTTTTTCTCAATATTTTATTTTGTGCCTTACGGCATAAAAGTCAGAAAACAGTTCAGCAGATATGAGATGATTTTTCCATGGCGTCAAAGATGATTTCACTTATATCTGCTGTATTTATGCTGCTGATTTTCATTTCCTTAAGTCCTTCTGAAAACATTTTTTTACAGAAAGGACATCCGGTGCATACTGTATCTGCTCCGGAAAACATGATTTCTCTGGCTTTGAAGGCCATAATACCATTATCGGATGTATCCGGTTCCTGTATTATACCTCCGCCGGATCCGCAGCACATGGTCACGGCACCGGTTTTTTCTGCTTCCACAGTCATGATTCCTGGAACAGAGGCAAGAATTTTACGGGGGACATCGTATAGCCCGCTGTATCTGCCAAGAAAACAGGAATCATGCCAGAGAACATTTTTGTCTACTATCTTTTGAAGAATTATTTTATTCTTTCGGATAAGGTCCAGGATTAATTCTGTATGATGGATAATTTTTACTCCTCTGAAGGAGCTGTCTGCAAGAGGATATTCCTTTATAAGAGCAGTGAAGTCATGTGGAGATGTGCAGATTATCTTTGCAGTTCCTGCTTTCCGGAAAGTTTCAATGTTGGCTGAGGCAATCTGACGGAAAAGATCCGTATCTCCTAGACGGAGAGCCAGATCCCCTGAATCCATATGTACTTTGTCCGGCAGGACAAAAGATGTTCTGGTTTCCTGAAGAATTCCTGCCAGAGCAAGAAGGGATGATCTGGCCTCATTATTATAGACCGGAGAGGATCCAGGGAAAAGGAGGTATTCAGGTTCTGAAACTTCTGACATGAATCCTGCTCCCCGTGAACGCATTTCTGTCAGCCACTGATAATAATCTGCATCCGGGGTCCCGTATGGGGTTCCTGTATTCCGGAGATTTTCCAGAACTGATGAGGAGGATACGGACAGTCCCTGCCGGACCTGCTGCCTCCGGATGTTTCGGACTGAACGCAGTGGATCAGCCATTACAGGACAGACTTCTGTACAGGCTCCGCAGTCTGTACATTCCATAATATTCTGTTCCAGATATGTTCCGGTACCTTTTTTCATATGATGTTTCAGCTGCTTCATAAGTTTCATGGGGGACAGATTTTTACCTGTGATCCATGCAGGACACGCATCCTGGCATCTTCCGCATCCTGTACAGGCATCCAGATCCAGCCGGTCTTTCCATGTCTGAACAGAGGAAATTTCTTCCGCAGCAGTGTCATTAGACAGAAAAGGAACAGAATTTTTTGTTCTGAAGTCCATCTGTGTGAGCCGGGAACAGTATATGCTGAGAGGCACCATGATGATATGTCCTGCTCTGCCTCCTGCCATGCTGACTGTGAAAAGGAAACCGAGAAACATGTGGAACCACCACATGCCTCTGAACATGACTATAAGTGTCCCGTCATATATGCCGGAAAAAAGGAGAGCTGCAGCTCTTCCGGCAAAAGAAGCACTGTCGCAGTCAGGAAAGCCGTCTGCAGCTATCCGGAGTCCTTCCGTGAGGAAACCGCTGAGTATAAGCAGGATGCCGGATAAAAGGAAAATTCCGTCAGCAGCGGAGGTATGAAGACGCACAGGCCTGGAAACATATCTTCTGAATCCGGCCATGATAAAACCGGCCAGCATCATGAGCCCGGCCAGATCTCCGGCAAAGGAAAGGACACTGTAAACCGGTCCCTGAATGAAATAGTTATTCCATACAGGACCTGTAATATTGTGTTCCAGAAAGAAAATGAGACACAGAACTCCAAGTACAAGCCCCCCCCAGAACAGAAGAACGTGCATAATTCCCGCATATGCATCTCTGAAGATCAGCCTGTGGGAAAAAACTGTTTTAAGCAGCAGGGAAATACGTTTTTCCGGGTAATTCCTGAGTTCTTCCGGTCTGCCTTCTTTCAGGAGGCTGAACTTTTTTCTGAACAGGTGTATGAAGACAAGGATGGCTGTAATACCCAGAACTGCCATCAGAAGGTTCATAAGGCCGTCAGGATTTCCGATATGTTCAAAGGGAATTCGTGCTGTCTGTTGTGGTATTGATGAAAACATTGCGTTCCGTTTCTGTGCCTTTTTGTTATTGTTTTCATTCTGTAACTGATGTCAACCTAAAAACAGGGCGGGCGGCCTCTGGCTGCCGGAATGGACCGGTGATTCCGGATGTCTTAAATAGCATGAATTTTTATTGACATCAGAGCTTATAAATAACAGGAAAATTTTCTGATGTTTCATCAATAATATACTGATACTGCATAGAAGGTTCCATTGTCAGGGGATAGACTGTATTCAGAAACCCGGTTTTTTACTTCCGAGGAAAAGCTGCAGCTGGATTCCGGCAGAACACTGGGGCCTTTTACAATTGCCTATGAAACATGGGGAAGACTTAATGAAAGGAAAGATAATGCTGTTCTGATTCATCATGCCCTTTCCGGTTCTGCCCATGCCGCCGGATTTTACGGACCGGATGACAGTGATCCCGGCTGGTGGGATTTTTATATAGGTCCTGGAAAAGCTTTTGACACGGATAAATATTTTGTCATATGCAGCAATGTCATAGGAGGATGTGACGGCTCCACCGGTCCTTCATCCGTATGTCCTGAAACCGGAATGGAATACGGTCCTGACTTCCCTCTGATTACAGTTCCGGACATGGTCCGGGCCCAGCGGAAACTTATAGATTATCTGGACATTAAGAAACTGGCGGCCTGTGCCGGGGGATCCATGGGTGGAATGCAGGCTCTGAGCTGGTCTGTCCTTTATCCTGATATGGTTCATTCGGTTATTGCCATTGCATCTGCTGCCCGTACTTCTGCCCAGAGTATTGCCTTTAATGAAGTGGGACGTCAGGCCATCATGAATGATCTTAACTGGAACGGAGGGAGTTATTATCACGGAAATTTTCCCGGTTCAGGGCTGAGTCTGGCAAGGATGATAGCCCACATTACATACCTCAGCGAAAAAAACATGCACGAAAGATTTGGGCGGAAATTTCAGAAGGACAGTCCGGATGCCTTTTCCTTTAAGACCGAGTACATGGTGGAATCCTATCTTCATCATCAGGGACTGAAATTCGCAGACAGATTTGATGCCAATTCATATCTGTATATTACAAGAGCCATCGACCTGTTCGATCTGTCTGCCGATTACGGTGGAAGCCTGACTCCTGCCTTTACAGAAGTAAAGGCCAACTATCTGATTATAAGTTTCTCATCGGACTGGCTTTATCCACCTGCCATGTCCAAGGATATCGTGAGGGTCCTGAGAGGAAACAGGAAAAATGTATCATACATTGATCTTTCTACGGATAAAGGTCATGATTCTTTTCTTGTTAACAATCCTCATCTGGAAAAGGCAGTCTCAGGTTTTCTCAACAGACAGTATGGAGAACTTTCAAGCAGATGAAAGAGCTTTCCAATATCGGCTATGAGCTTATTATGAATGAAGTGGATCCTGGAACCCGTGTCCTGGACCTGGGATGCGGTGACGGCAGTCTTCTGGCCGTCCTTCAGGACGAAAAAAGAATTGAAGGTCTTGGTGTGGAGATTCTGGAGGAGAATGTCAGTCTGTGTCTGGAAAAGGGGCTGTACTGTTTTCAGGCGGATATTGATGAGGGGCTGACTGACTATCCGGACAATTCCTTTGACTGTGTAATCATCAGTCAGACACTGCAGAATACAAGAAAACCGGAATATATTATGAAGGAAATTCTCCGTATCGGCAAAAAGGCTGTGGTAAGTTTTCCCAACTTTGCCTGTGCTTCTGTAAGGCTTCAGTTCCTGTTCCGGGGACGGATGCCTAAAACAGGAACAATGCCTTATGAATGGTTTGAGACCCCGAATATTCACATGGTAACCATAGATGATTTTACGGCTTTCTGCAGGAAAAGAGGCTATATAATAGAAAAAACCTGTCATTTCAGTCTGGGAAGGGACGGCAGTGTACGCAGGAAAAGGTTTCTGTCCAACTGTTCTGCCCAGTACGGGTTCTTTGTTCTGAAAGGAACTTCTGTCAGATAATGAATCCGTGCAGAGCGGCACGGATTCATTATTATGCTGTAAGAATCTCCACACCTTTTTCCGTAACCAGCACAGTGTGTTCCCACTGAGCGGAAAGGGATCCGTCTGCTGTTACAGCTGTCCAGTCATCAGCAAGAAGATTCGTCTGATATCTTCCTGCATTGATCATGGGTTCAATTGTAAAGACCATGCCTGGAACCATGTACAGCCCTCTGGTTCTTGGTCCGAAGTGGTTGACATGAGGATTTTCATGAAACTGAAGTCCTACTCCGTGGCCTCCGTAATCACGGACCACAGAAAAGCCTGCTTCCTTTGCATGCTGTTCCACTGCATAGCCTATTTCTCCCATATCTGCAAAGGGACGAACCTGTTCTATGCCCAGTTCCAGACATTCCTTTGCAACCCTGACCAGCTTTGCAGCTTCGGAGGTAACACTGCCTATGCAGAACATCCTGTTGGCATCTCCGTAGTAGCCCCTGACTATGGAGGTTACATCAACATTTATAATGTCTCCGTCCTTGAGAACAGTGTCATCCGGAATACCGTGACATACAACATTGTTGAGAGATGTGCATACGCTTTTGGGGAAACCGCAGTAGTGAAGAGGAGCCGGTGTCCCTCCGTGTTCAATGGTGTATGTATGAACCCATTTGTTTATGTCGTTGGTTGTTATTCCTGCCCGGATTTTTTCTGTGACCATATCCAGAATATCTTTTGTAAGCTGACAGCTCTTTCTTATGCCTTCGATCTGTTCAGGTGTCTTGATTATGACTCCTGGAGGAGCCTTGATTTCCTTTCCGTGTATAAGCCCTTTTGCCATATCTTCTTCAAGATGGCATTTCTTATATTTTTTGCCGCTTCCGCACCAGCAGAGGTCGTTTCTTGATAATACGGTCATTATGTGTTTCCTTGTTTTTTTTTTATGCTTTCAGACTTCCTTTCTTTGTCAAGCAGTTAAAAAATGCTGATTTAAGCGAAAATCGGCAGATATTGTCTCTGTTCCTGCTCTTTGCCATCCGCATCCCATGGGGCTCTGAAATTATGTTATTCCGTACCTGAAACCGTCAAAAACTGCATTTTTTTCAAAAAAACAGAAAAAATTCCAAAAATTTTTAAATTTCAGGCCCTCAGAAACGTATTCCTAATGTACCGTTTCTGTTCCTCCGGAACCGGACGGTATCTGTCAGAAATTCAGCAGGCCTGCAGGTTAATAAGTGGAAGGCTGCAAGTCCAGCAGAGACGTATGGACCATACGTCTCTGCTGGACTTGCTGTAGTGTATTTAATCTGCCGTTATACCGTGGTACACAGGTATAACCGCTGGCTGTACACAGGACAGCTCCGATGGCTGCCCCAGGCAGCCGTCCCCTGCTCTTTTTTTGTTGACAGATCAAAATTTTAAGGATTATTTTATGAGAGAAAAGCATTACAGACCTAAAAAGTATGAAGAACTGAAGTTTACAGATGACTTCCTTTTCGGAAAGATTCTGTACGGCAGTCCTGAGATCT
>JAZRYV010000032.1:0-9954 GCA_045600925.1 Spirochaetota bacterium | reverse complement strand
GGTCAGTCCCAGCTCTGCCAGTTCCTCATCTGTCATGCTGCTGATGTCTGTGTTTCTTTCTTCATCTTCATCATCTTCTGCTGATTTTGAAACTGCTTTCACTGTTTTTGAAAGAATATCTTCTTCTGCATTTTCCGGTTCATTCATCTGTTCAAGCAGAACAAGTCTGTCTTCCTCTGTCAGCTCCACAGGTATATCATATGCACCATAATATATTCCGGGAGCACTTATAAGATATGTGCCTGTATTTTTTCCTTCACTGTCTGCAAAGGTTAAATAATACTTTTCCGTAGGAAGGTAAAGAGCTTCCGTAACAGTTACATCATCATGACCGGCTTCTGACAGCCAGTTAAGAACATGCAGTTTGTTTCTGTAATACTCAGAAAGATTTTCAGATCCGCTTAGCACTGTTCCGTAATTCATACTGGCTCCGCAGCATCTGGTAAAATAGTCACTGCCGTCCGTATATCCTTCCTGCAGATCCATCAGCAGTGTGTCTTCAGTCATTGTCCTGTATCCTTTTGCAAAAGTGAACATGGCAACTTCGCTTCTGCCTTTCAGATTTTTAAAAATCTGAGAATGAACCAGCATTATCTCCAAAGCTTCATCTTCCTGATCATCCTCTCTGGCAGAAGCAAGAGCTGCTTTGTACAGGGTATCATAATATCCTATTTTTGCATTTCCCTCTACAAGAATATTCCCTCCTGCAGCAACGCTTCCTGTTATATCAAGACTGCCTCCGATGGAAAGATCTCCGCCTGTTTCTATTTTACCTGTAACAGTCAGGGCCTGAACATTCATGCTTCCCCCTGATACTATGGCCGGAGAAAAAGGATTATTCAGCGACACCTCAAAATATACTTCGGAAGTAATGTTTCCTGTTACATAAAGCTGATCATGAAAAACTACCGGATCCCCTGAAATATGCAGATTTCCGCATATTACCATGGGTTCAGAAAACTTTTCTCTGCTTCCTGCAAGTTTCCAGGTTCCTTCGGAAAATTTCCATTTTGCAGGTATTGAATCTGCCGATATGACTGCTGAGTTTCCTTCTGTTATTTTTTCCGCTGTGCCGTCTTCGTGAAGAAGATAATAACTGCTGAATACAGGGAGGCTCCTTTCATTCAATGAACTTTTACTGATTGCAGCGGCCTTAACAGGAGCTGTTTTATAAAGGCTGTTTTTTGAGGAGTATATATTTCCGGAAACTGAACTTTTTCTGCCGATCTTTGCATCTCCGGTTCCGGAATAAATATCTGCAAGAGGGCCTTCTGTTTCCAGAGTCCCCTTAACAAAAACTTTGCCGCCTGCCTGGAGAGCATAACTGTTAAATTCAACAGGTTCATCACTTACAGACGGAACAACTGTATTTTGCTTCTGCTCACTGTTCTTTGCGGGATCTTCACTGGAGTTTGGACCGAAATCCAGACAAGCAGAAAAAAATATAAGACACAAAACTAAAGTGAAAAATGCTGCTGTTCTTTTCATATAATACTCCTTAACGCTTCTGATTTTTCGCCGGCATATTAATATAGAGCATTATTTTAACGTCAAACCAAAAACTCATACAGTAAAAAAACGCTGCGGGAACCGCAGCGTTTTTTTACTT
Organism: Spirochaetota bacterium; assembly: GCA_045600925.1. Taxonomy (GTDB): domain Bacteria; phylum Spirochaetota; class UBA4802; order UBA4802; family UBA5550; genus JAZRYV01. The sequence continues at coordinate 8,345 of JAZRYV010000032.1, read as the reverse complement.
AAACCGGCACAATTCTCTGTCATTCATCTCTTATTTCAAGAGTTCCTGTTCCTGCCACTTCTGTTCCGGAAACGACTTCCACATCATAAAATCCTTTATTGTACAGAGACAGATCAGAAACGGCCACAGTATCCCCTGCTTTGATGACTGTTTCCTTTATGTCAAACTTAAGCCTTTCCTTTTCCCTGACAATATATACAATAAACTGAAACTTCAGATCTTCATCAGAAGGATTTGAAAGATGATAAACTGCAGAGAGCTCCCCTGCAGTAAACACCGTTCCTGCATTTACCTCCTTTCCGTTTTCATCCACTCCCTCACAGAAAAAAACCTGTTTCTGTTTTCCACATCCGAAAAGACACATAAAAAGAATCAATAAAACAGCTGCAGCTCTCATTACATAACATCCCTTATGAAAGATATGGAAGCTCGGATATCCTTAAGACTTTCCTTTATCGCTGCCGGATCTCTGAGTTTTCCGTTTCTGACGGTCTTCAGGGCTTCAAGAGATTTAATAAGTCTGTCAATATCTTCTTCAATGGAAACATTTGTCTGCTCTGCAGGAATATCAAAGGACGCAAAAGTCGATTTCATTGTATTCAGATCAATGGTCTCACCCCAGTGAGGGACATATGTTTCAAGATGAAACTCATCCTTAATAAGCTGTGCAAAACTGATGGAAGATTCTTCCTCTCCGTGGACCACGAAAACTTTCAGTTCCGGATTCATAATGCCTCCCACCCATTCCTGAAGCCCCTTTCTGTCTGCATGGGCAGAAAATCCTCCCAGAGTATGAATCTTTGCCCGGACCTCAACATCCTGCCCGAAAAGCCTTATCCGGTCAGCACCGTCAATCAGTCTGCGGCCAGGAGTTCCTTCTGCCTGATAGCCTACAAAGATTACAGCAGCATTCGGATCCGGCAGGTTTTCCTGCAGGTGGAACTTTACCCGTCCTGCATTGCACATTCCGCTTGCAGAAATAATCATGGAACCATGCGCATCCTTGTTAAGCATCTTTGATTCATCAGTAGAGCGGATCATGCTGAGGCCCTGAAAATCAAAGGGACTCTGGCCATAAGCAAGCATGGTATCTGTTTCCCTGTCGAAACATTCATGATTCCTGCGGAAAATCTCTGTTGCAGAAACAGCAAGAGGAGAATCTATGAAAACAGGAAAAGGCTGAATATCACCGCCGTTTATCATTTTTGAAAGGGTAAAAATAATTTCCTGTGTTCGTTCAATTGCAAAAGCAGGGATGATGATGTTCCCTTCTCTGCTGACTGAGGATTTTATGATATCCAGAAATTCACTGTATGTATCTTCCCTGGATTTATGGAGACGATTGCCGTAGGTTGATTCAATAAGAAGATAATCCGCATCTTCAATGACCTCAGGATCACGGATGATGGCCTGGCCTTTAGGACCTATATCACCGGAAAAAACGATCTTTTTATCTCTGCCGTCATCATCATGAACCCAGACTTCAATAAATGCCGATCCAAGAATATGTCCGGCATCCCGGAACCTTACTTTAACGTCCGGCAGGATCTGAATGGTCTCTCCGTAGGAAACAGGAACCATCTGCTTTACAGCCGCCTCTGCATCTGCCACAGTATATATTGGCTCTGTCAGAGGTTTGCATAGCTTTTTATTTTTTCTGTTAATCCATTTGACATCGTTTTCCTGAATATGGGCACTGTCAGGAAGCATGACTGTGCACAGATCCACTGTTGCCTTCGTTGCAAAAATCTGACCTTTAAAACCTTTCCTTACCAGCTTTGGAATGAGACCGCTGTGATCAATGTGTGCATGGGTCAGAAGAAGAACGTCAATATCTGCCGGAGAATAATCAAGGTCCAGAGAATTTCTTCTCCTCAGTTCCTCTCTGCCCTGAAACATGCCGCAGTCCACCATCAGAGTGAATCTGCTGTTCTTAAGGATATAGGAAGAACCTGTAACAGTTCTTGCTCCGCCGACAAATTCTATCTTCATACTGTCACCTCTAGATCTTTTTTATAAAATACTGTACTCAGAAAGTCAATAACAAGTTCACAGTCCGGAAAATTTTTTAGAACTGGCCAGAACTCTGCAGAAACATGATTCTGTATTATTTTTTCACAAAAAAGGCAGTCATAAGACTGCCGGCGACCTGTAGACCTGTAATGAACAGAAAAGGTTAATCAAAATTCTTTTCAAAATGCTGATAGTCTTTAAGGCTGGTCCAGGATCCTCCCCATGTAAAACCATGTTCAGCAAACAGTCTGCAGCACAGATCATTTTCTTCTATCTTATACGGGAAAATCTTTGTGCGGTCAGTGAAGGAAACAGCTGTTGAGGGACAGACCAGAGTTTTTCCGTTTACTGTCTTTACATATGGATTATAAAGAGGATTGATGTCAACGGCAAGACCCAGACTGTGATTTGAAAGCTTCTTTTTATCAGTCATAAAACGGAAATTGAAGCAGGATGAATTATTCACTCTCATGGAAACTTCGTCATCTGCATTGAAATCATCAACCAGCCTGACGCTTTCCACAGGATAGCCGGCTTCATACAGCTTCTTAAAAATATCCAGGAGATCATCGGCAATCAGTCTGCTGCAGATTATTTCTCCGGACTTTGTTCTGCCGTTCAGATCCTTATGAAGGATGTGAATATACCGCAGCTCACTTCTTGGGACCGTGCAGTTTTCCTTAAAGGACTTCCCTTTTATCCGCTCAAAAAGACTGTCTGAAATTTCTGCAGCATAAAAATTTTTCTTTTCAGGCTGTTCTGATTCTGCAGCTGCAGAAAATACAATGCATGAACATATCAGTAAAAACAATACAGAAAATATTCTGAACATTTTTCTTTTCCGTTTCCTTTCATAAAATTTATTTTATCTTCAGAATTATATCTGTCAAACATATTTATTCTTTTACTTCATTCTGTATGCCGGAATTCATATATGAACAGAAACTTCTGCTTCCTCCGCAGGCCTCCAGCAGTCTGGCCAGAGATACATCGAAACTGTACATGGCCTGCAGCTTTTCAATTCTGATTTTTGAAAGATTCAGCTGTGCATCCACCACATCAGCCGAAGAACCAAATCCTTCTCTGAATGCCGTTTCACGGACACGTAGAAACTCCTCTGCAAAACTGATGGAGGTATCAAGACTTTCAATCTGTTCCTTATCCTTCATAAGCTCATTGTAGTTTTTTTCCACAAGTGTGCTGATGTCCCTTCTGGCTTTTATAACCATCGATTCCACCTGCTTTTCCTGAGACGATGCTGCCTTTATGGAATGGTAACTGCTGAGTCCGTGAAACAGAGTGTATGATGCTCCTGCACCTGCAAACCAGTCCGGAAGGAATGAATACAGATTCTGGTCAGCAAGCCTTGCCGCTCCGAACAGAAAAATATCAGGATACATCTCAGCCATATGACCCCTGTATGCCTGATGGGCAAGTTCCCTGTTAGCCTCTGCCTGCTTCAGAGCAGGATTGTCCGAAACTGCCAGTTTTTTATAATAACCAAGATCTCTGACTTCCTTCAGATAAAACAGAGGCGTAACCGGATATATCCTGTCAGATGAGGACAGTGTGTTCATAAGTCCTGCAGAAGCAGTATCTGCATCCCTTAGGGCTTTCTTCAGTTCACGGTCAGCTTCTGCCAGAGAAACTTCTGACTGCATAAATTCTGCTCTGGCAATCATTCCTGTTTTATACAGACTCTCTGCATCTCGGTTATGCTTCTGCATCCCTTCCAGAACCTGCTTTCTCACCTTTATCATTTCAAGAGCAAGAGAACAGCCGAAATATCTTTCCGTCAGCTCCGTAACAAGATAATTTTCCGTATAGCGCAGTTTTTCACCGGAAATCTTTTTCTTTGCCTCTGCAGCCTTATTGGCGGCAGTAATTTTCCCCCCTGTAAAAACAGGCTGTCTGATGACGGCTCCTGCACCCCAGAAATCCTTTTCCTGAATTGCCCGTACAAAATTTCTATCAGCCATTTCCGGTCTGGCGGCTGCCTGCTGCACAAAGGATGCAGCATCTGAATTAGTAACAGAAGCATAAACGTTTCCTGACAGTCCCAGCATTGCATTTTTCAGCGGATTAAAATCCATCTCAACCGGCTTGTTCAGATGCGTATAAAAAAACATTATATCTACCTGCGGAAAATAAAGCCCTGCTGCTGCTTTTCTTTCATAAACTGTTTTTTCCTGTTCCATCTTAACTGCTTTCAGGCTTTCATTGGAGCCCTGCATTTCGTTCATGGCTTCATGAAAAGTCAGAGGTCTGATATCAGCTGAAAAAAGAACTGTTCCTGTAAACAGGATCAGAATCGTTAAAACAAATTTCATAATGTCCTGCGCTTCCTCCTTTTGACAATAAGTGCAGCCGTAAAATAAACAGCAGCCAGTATCCATGCATTGAACCAGTGTCCAAGCACATCACCAAAAGATGCCCCGTAAACAGCCATCTTAAGGAGACCGTTAAGACCGGGTGTTGCCGGAATCAGATGTGCAAATGCCGCTATGCCGGCAGGCATTGCAAAATGCGGCCAGCTGTACCCTGACATGAACAGAACCGGGATACTGGACCAAAGAAAAAACATGACCGCTGTTTCCTTAGTCCGGATAAAACAGGCAATGAAAGCTGCAAGCATGCCTGCGGAAAGGAAAACAGGGAACAAAAATATGACAAGTAAAAACAGACTGCATTTCATTGTAAGCCCATGAAAGACCCAGCATGGGCCGAAAAAGAAAAGCACATGGACCAGATACACCAGAAGAACAGCTCCCACACGGCCAAGAAGAACTGATGCCTCACCGCAGCGTTCCTCTTCTCCTGTATTCACCAGTCCTCTTTCTTTTCTCATGCCTCCCAGAATTCCTGTGGTCATAAGCAGTGTCTGATGAAGAATGAGCAGCAGAATTCCAGGCAGCAGATAGATTACATAGGATGCAGATGGATTATACAGCGGAATAGAGACCTGCCTCAGAGGAGCTCTTGCAGTCTCAGCCTGAAGTTCAGACATTCCTCCGGCCTCAAAACGCTGAATCTGAATTCCGGCTCCCAGATAAGAAGCTGCAGTCTGAACAGAAGAATATACCTGTTTGTAGATATAGAAAAGACTGGCATCTGAATATATCTGCACAGTCACCTTTTTCCCTGTAAGGATATCCTTTTCAAAATGATCAGGGATAACTGCAATGCCGTTTATTTCTCCTGCAGAAAACATCTTCCTTGCGGCTTCAAAGGATTCAGGTCTTGAAGTGATATTTACATACTCAGTAGAATCAATCATTCTGATAAATTCAGATGATGTTCTGCTCCGGTCCAGATCCACTGCTGCCGCAGGAATATTGCGAACAACATCATGCCTGTCATAAAATCCTGCAGGGTAAACAAAAGGATACAGAAGCTGAACTCCGAAACAGAGCAAAACGGCAGCCAGATCACTGAACAGCAGTTTATATTCTGCCTTCATTATTCCGGGAATGGCCGACAGTTTTATTCTGAACAGATCAAAAAATTTTTTCACCTGCCGAGCCTTCCCCAGTCACCGTAGTATTCTTTATTAAGATAAAATTTCTTCAGTCTGTTCATCATTAAAAGAGGAAGGATAAGAAATCCAGCAGCCCATATAAATGAACTGTAAAGATCTTCGAATCCGGCTCCCTTCATTGCCACTCCAAGATAAATGTTCGTAAAATGATACAGAGGCAGTACATGAGCCCAGATCTTTGCCGGCAGATACATGGCCATGTGAGGGAAAGTCATCCCTATAAATGTATAGGCAGTGCTTGCATAAAAGGAAGCAGAGAACAGTCCCATCAGGAATCTGCCGCTTACGGAAAGGAAAACCACTCCCATGGCCTGATAGCCGAGAATCATCAGACTTGTACCTGCAGCCATAAGCCAGTAACTGCCTGCAAAGTTCATCTTCAGCCATCCGAAAAGAAGAAAAAAAACCAGAAATGCCAGCATGTGAAAAATCAGTGTATAAGGCAGCAGTTTTCCTGTCAGCATTACAAAGATACGGGATCCGCTGAGTCTGTATGTATCTCCGGCTGTTCCGTTTTTCAGTTCGGAACCAAGAGAATAAAGAGAACAGAGAAGTATAAAAAAATGAAGCATTGTAAACAGCAGAGAAGGAGCCAGATAGTACATATAGCTCATAAACGGATTAAAAAGGATATGAGCCTCCACAGCTACAGGAATAAGATATCCTTCAATGCCGGAGGCAGGAATGCCTGATGCCAGCAGCTTTGAGCCAAGAATCTTTGCAGAGGAAGCAGAAATAACAGTGGTCACATCCCTGAGAATAACAGAAGAAACGGACATGTAATTGTTGTTATAATAAAAGGGCACTGCAGGAGACTGACCGCCAAAACAGTTCTTTTCCAGATCCCGGTCAAGAACCACAAGTCCGAAAAGACTGCCTCGCCTCATCATTCGTTTCCCGTCTTCCAGCGATGGAACACTGATCATCTCCAGTGAAGGAGATGAATCCAGAGAACGGATCATTTCCGAAGCCAGAGAAGATCCGTCCAGATTAAGGACTCCCACAGGTACATCCCTTACTACTCCGTTCCAGAAAACTGCAATAAAAATTACAAAAGATGCCAGAGGAAGGATCAGAGTCAGAAGCCTGATTCTTTTCTCCCTCAGAATCTGCTTCCATTCCCGGGAAAAGACAGCTCTGAACCCCTGAAACAGTCCCATTTTAAAATCAGTTTTCCTCCGGCAGTCTGATGGAATCCCAGTCTGCAACTGCACTCATGCCAGGACGCAGACCATCTGCCTTCTCAAGAGGGACTGCCCTTACCTCAAAACTTTTCATATCGAATTCACCGCTGGTTCTGGTAGCTCTCCATGTGGCAAAATCTCCTTTCGGGGCAATATAGTTTACTTTAAGTTTTATCTTTTTCCCGCCAAGGGCAATAAAAGATGCATCAAAAGTGGCACCCATGCGAATCTGTGCCAGCAGATCCTCTCTCAGATTAAATGTTACGCGCATATCATTAAGATCAAGAACTGTTACTGCAGGGAACCCGGCAGCAATAATCTCTCCCTGATTTGGCATAATCTTGCTGACTTCTCCGTCGCATGGGGCTCTCAGTACCAGATCAGCCATTATAGCCTGAACTTCGGATACTGCCCCCTTTGCCTTGCCCACCATTGCAGCAGCTGCCTCCCTGTCTTCAGTTCTGGCTCCGCTCTTTGCCATTTCATACTGAGCAAGAGCAGCCTTTTCCGCACTTTCGGAGACCTTCCTGTTTGACTCAGCCTCATCCAGCTTCTGTGCAGGCACTACTCCGTCCTCATTAAGTTTCTTTATCCGTTCATAAGTCCTGGCTGCCAGCTCTGCTGCTGCCTTTGCTCTGAGCCACTGATTTTTTGCAGCCTCAATATCTTCCCTGCGTGCACCGGTATCCGCCTTTTTCTGGCCGGCAATGGCTGCTGCTTCAGCAGAACTTGCCTGCTGGTACTTCGCCTGAATCTCCGGACTGTCCAGAATAATCAGAGGCTGTCCTGCAGTCACAGATTCTCCTTCCTTTACAAAAATCTGTTTAACACGGCCTGTCAGCTTGCCGGAAACTTTTATTTCCACAGCCTCGGCTTCACCCTGAACCGTTATCTCCCCTCCTGAACATGACACAAGCAGGCATAAAAGAAAAATCAGAACTGTAAAAACAGGAACTCTTTTTTGAGAAAAGAAAAACATCTGTGACCTCCGGATAACTGTTAGGACAAAAATAAACTGAAAAAGTTTCATCGGGAAAGGACGGAACCGGAATAAAGACAAAACCGCCTTCTTTGCAGAAGGCGGTTCGTTTGAAGATAATCAGTATTCGTCAGAATTTTCAGGAAGATTCAGAGGCTTTTCCGTCTGATCCTCTCCGAATTCTCCGGAATCTGCAGGCAGTTCCAGCGGAGATATTATAATATCCACCCTTCTGTTCTGTGCCTTGTGTTCCGGTGTATCGTTCTCTGCAACAGGCTTTGTTTCTCCGTAGCCTACTACTGTAAATCTGGATTCATCGAGACCGCTGTTTTCCAGGAGAAAAGCAAGTACAGCTTTTGCTCTTGCTTCTGAAAGTTCCTTATTATCAGCAAAATTGCCTCTTGTAATTTTATCTGAATCGGTATGACCTTCTATAAGGATCATGTTTTCAGGATATTTCTTTAACATGCCGGAAATCTTTCTGAGAACCGGTATGACACGTCTCTTAAGGCGGGCAGAGCCCGGATCAAAAGAAATTTTGTCATCAATATTAAGAAGTATTTTTGAACTGTCAGGAAGCTCTTTCATTCTTACATGTCCGGCTTCCATTTCTCCTTTCAGTGCTTCCTTA
>JAZRYV010000031.1:0-17659 GCA_045600925.1 Spirochaetota bacterium | reverse complement strand
ATTTTGTTGAAAATAACTATACAGGTTTTAATCCCCAGATCCGGTCAATAAAAATAAATGAAATAATAAAATGCTTCCCATATTTATCGGTAATTTATTTTGTAATATTTTATATATGCTAAAATTTGAGAGTTTCTATTTTTTATATAAGTTTAGTTTTCAGGAGGAATATTATGGATTTAAAGGAGATGAAAATTCTCATCACAGAACTCATGGATGAAGAAGCCATTGAGTTTCTGCGTAAAAGCTGCCAGGTAGATGTAAAGTACAAGCTCCCAAGAGAAGAGCTTCTCAGAATCATTCCTGATTATCATGCTGTTATTGTCCGAAGCGAAACCATCATCGACAAAGAGTTCCTTGATGCTGCAGTCAATATGAAAATTGTCGGACGTGGCGGTTCCGGGCTGGACAATATTGATGTACCGGCTGCAACACAGAAAGGTGTTATTGTCTGCAACACTCCGGAATCAAATATTGTTTCTGCTGCAGAGCAGACCATGACTCTTATGCTTGCCAGCTCCAGAAACACTGCCTGGGCCAGCAGTTTTATCAAATCAGGCCAGTGGGACAGAAAGAGATTCCAGGGAAGCGAAATTATGGACAAGGTCATAGGAATCATCGGCCTTGGAAGAATCGGAGGACTGGTTTCCGAAAGAGTAAGAGGCTTTGCTCCAAAGAAGATTATTGCTTATGACCCGTACATTGCAGACTCCAGATTTGAAAAATACGGCGTGGAAAAGAAGGAAAATCTTGATGACCTTCTGAAAGAAGCAGATATCATCACTATTCATACACCAAAGACAAAGGAAACCTTCAACATGATTTCCGACCGTGAAATTGGTCTTATGAAGAACGGAGTACGTCTTCTTAATGTTGCAAGAGGCGGACTCTACAATGAAGAGGCTCTGGTCCGTGGTCTTGAAAGCGGGAAGATTGCATCTCTGGGCATCGACGTATGGATGAATGAGCCTCAGAGCAGTCATCCGCTCTACAAATTTGATAATGTAACAGGAACTCCTCATCTTGGAGCATCCACTGCAGAAGCTTCTCTCAGAGTAGGTATTGAGGTGGCAAAGGAAGTCATCGCAGGTCTTAACGGTGAAATGGTAAAGAATGCCACAAATATTCCTTCTGTTTCCGATACGGCTTTCAAAAAACTGGGTGCCTTTATTGAAATTGCCGGAAAAATGGGACGTTTTTATTCTCATCTGGCAAAAAAGAGCCTCCGGAAAGTTGAAATCAGTTTCTGCGGGAATGCAGTTGAAAGCAAGGATGATATGAAGATCATATCACTTATGGCCATAAAGGGCATTCTGGAAAGAAGCGTTCCTGAAACCGTAAACTTTGTAAATGCAACTCTTCTTGCTGAACAGAAGGGCATTGAGATAGTTGAAAAGCTTGAATCCGGCAATTCCAACTTCAGCAATGTTATCATCCTCAGAGCTTTTGAAGATGATGGAAATATTTTTGAAATGAGAGGAACTGTTTTCGATAAAAATTATCCGAGAATAGTAAAGATCAATGAATACATATTCGATCTTGAGCCTGTCGGAAGATTCCTGTATATGCCTCACAGAAATGTTCCCGGCGTAATCGGCAAGGTCGGTCTGAAGATGTCGGAATACAATGTTAATATCTCCAGGATGATTGTATCAAATGTGGAAGGGGATATTTCCATTATGATAGTAAAGGTTGACAACAATGTTCCTGATGACCTTATCAGCAAGCTTAAGGATATGGATGAAATTCAGGATGTTGTTCTGATTGAGATGTAGCACGGATTTTTAAGAACCTGCCTTACGGCAGGTTCTTTTTTTATGTGTGTCGGGCCTGCCGGAGGGCAGGCTCAGAATCTGTTTTTATTTTGTCCCGCCGAACTGAAATTCTACAGGGAAAGAGACAGGTGATTTTACAGACTGTCCTGCTATATTGAATACCGGCTTCAGCTGCACTTTGACCGTGGAAGCTTTGTTTCCGAGTCCCAGAAAATTTTCCATCATGGCGGATGCCGCATCTCTTGTTTCAGGCTTAAGAAGTTCTGACATCTGGGCCTTAAGCTGAACAGGGAGAACTGCAGTTTCTCCTGACTTTACACTGAAAGATTCGGATGCGGCTCCTTCTGCAAAATCTATGCCGTCAATGTTAACTGCATATTCCATGCCATAGAAAGATGCTTCAGTTACATTTGGATTCGTGACATTGAGATTAAGTGTAAAATCCATTTCAGAGTCAGAAGAGAAACTGTTTCTGCTCATAATTCCGAGAATCTTCACTGTTTCAATGGCAGAGATTCCGTCTGATACATTTATTCCGCAGAGCGAGACGTCTGTTATGGAATTGAATGTATATTCACAGTTCTTAAGGTTGGTTATTTTCTGGAGTTCAGTGCATCCTGAAAACAGAACTGAACAGCAGATAATGAGTAAGAATAAAAGTTTTGAAATTTTCATGAATCTTAATCCTCCGTAAATTTAACTGCTTCGCCAGCCGCATATGATCCATTCGGCTGTGTCTATGGCAATAAAAATAATAAATCCCATGATACTGAGCACAACTATGCCGGAATACATTTCTATATAGCTTACTCTCATCCAGGCATCCATAATGAAGTATCCCATTCCGTGCTGGGTTCCGAAAGTTTCCGTAAAGAACAGGATGGATACTGCCGTTCCAAGAGCCACCCTGGTGGCAGACAGAAGGTCCGGCAGGGATGCCGGAATGATGACTTCACTGAGTTTCTGCCAGCGGCTGGCTCCCAGTGACCTGAGAGAATAAAATGTTTCTGCAGGAATATTTTTCACTGCATCCCTTGATGCAATGATGATCTGAAAGATGACTATCATCACTATCATTATAATTTTTGAAGCTTCCCCAAGTCCGAAAAGAAGCATGACTACCGGAAGCAGTGCAAGTTTAGGAATGGGGTATGTAAAATAAACAAGAGGCGAAAGGGCTTTGTCCAGTTTACGGTAGTAGCCCATAAGATAGCCCAGAGGAATCCCAAGCATAAGGGAGAATGCGATTCCTGCAGCGACTCTTCCGAAACTGCAGAACATATGGACTGCAATTCTGTCTGCAAATATGAGTTTTATGTTTTCAGCAACAGCAAGAGGTCCTGGAACAATAGGCCTGTTTATTAAAATGGAAAGGATCTGCCAGAAAGCCAGTACAACGATAATGCTGTATACAGGGCCCTGCCAGCGGTGTTTTATCAGTGTCATATTACCTCAGACAGTCACGGAGTTTTACTGCCATCTGCTGATAGCTTTCGTGATTTCTTATGTCCTCCTTCTGGAAGCATGGATTGTCAAGGACATTGATAATCCTGCCTGGACCTTTTGAAAAAACTACTATTTTGCTGCCAAGGTACAGAGCCTCATCAACGCTGTGGGTGATGAAAACAGTTGTATGCCGTCTCTGTTTCCAGAGTTTCAGGAACAGTTCCTGCATTTCTTCTCTGGTTATGGCGTCCAGGGCAGAGAAGGGCTCGTCCATAAGAAGGATGTCCGGCTGCAGAATGAAGGCCCGTGCAATAGCAACCCTCTGTTTCTGTCCGCCGCTGATCTCTCTGGGATATCTGGACATAAGTTTTTCTATGCCCAGATCCCTTATGATCTGCCTGGCGTAGTCATCCAGCAGTGTTTTCCCGTCCTTGATTTTTATGCCAAGAAGGCAGTTTTTGTCTGCTGGCTTCCAGTCAAGAAGTCCGTAATTCTGCATTACAAGACCTATTCTCTGTTTTTCAGGATCCACCTTTTCTCCGTCAATGAGGACGGTCCCTTCGTATTCGTTTTCCCGGATAATTCCGGAAAGAATATGAAGCAGGGTAGATTTCCCGCAGCCGGAGGGGCCTATAAAGGTATAAATCTCCCCCCGGTCAAGATGGATATTTATGTTATCCAGAGCCTGTGTTCGTGTCTTTTTTCCTGAATAAAAGACAGACAGGTTTGAAATGTCTATCAAGGACTTACCTCAGAAGTTCAGGAACAGCAACTTCTGTGTATACAGGTCTGCTGTTTATAAGTTTCTTTTCAGCAAGCCAGCTGAGTGAGTCATTGAAATTCTGTTCAGGCACGCAGACGGCCTTTGTATATTTTGGCAGCACAAGACAGTTTTTGATTGTCTCAGGGAAGCCCTGTGTCTGAATGATAAAATCAGTGTACTGCTCTTTAGGTGCAGTTGCAAGATACTCTACAGCCCTGTTGTATCCCTGAAAGAGAAGTTTTATCAGAGGCTTCTTTTCCTGAATGGATTTTTCTGTAAAAGCAATTACGCCTATGGCAATATCATCCTTCATGGCTTCCATGCTGCAGATGACTGTGGCCCCGTCCAGAACCGCAGCTGATGCAAGAGGGTCAGGCATGATGACTGCATCAACCTTTCCGTTCCTCAGCATTTCCAGTCTTGTGGGAATCTGGGGAATTGCAATTTTATCTACAGATGCAGGATCCACTCCTGCAGATTTCATCATCATGTCAAATGTGTATTCCATGATGGTGTTTGTGGACAGTCCCACTTTTTTCCCTTTCAGCTGTGCAGGTGTCTTTATGCCTGATCCTGCAGAACCAAGAAGCTTTATGTCTCCGTTTGTTCTTGCCGGAGTTATGAGAGCGACTCCTCCGTCATTGGAAAACAGGACTGCCAGCATGTCTGTAATGACTGCATCAATCTTCCCTCCCTGAAGTGCACTGTCCCTGTCACGGGCACTTTTGAACTGTTCAATCTTTACTTCAAGACCAAGTTCTTTATAATAACCGTTTTTCTGGGCTATTACGTAAGGGACAGAGTCAACATCCGGCATGGCTCCTATTGTAATAACATCTGTTTTTTCTGATCTGCTGCAGCCGGCATAAGCAATGACCACAGCCATCAGAATAAAAAATATTTTTTTCATAACCACCCCGTACTGTTAAAGAGTTTCAGTATATGTATCCCTCAGAGGAATATCAATTATGAAACAGACTCCAAGATTAAGTCCTGATCTTATCTTAAGGGTTCCCTTAAGGTCTGTGATAAGTTTTTTAACAAGGCTCAGACCTGCTCCGCGGCCTGCATACATGTTAACAGTCTGTGAAGTAGAGAATTTCGGCTGGAACAGAAGGTTGAGCAGGAAGTTCTTGTCGTTCTTTCTTTCTTCTGTCAGGAGATGAAGTTCCTCTGCTTTTGCAGCAGCTCGGTCGTAGTCAATACCGCAGCCGTCATCAGCCAGCTCAATATGAATGCTGGTCAGATTTTTCTGCATGATCAGACTGATGTGTCCTGTTTCATCCTTGCCTTTTGCCACACGTTCTTCCGGCTTTTCAATTCCGTGGTAGGCAGCATTTCGGATGAGCTGAATCAGCATTTCCTTGATCATACGTCTCGGACCTGTTTTGATAATACTTTCATCAATATAATCAGCTTTGAATTTTATGAGCTTGCCTGTACCGGAGGCAACCTTCTTGGCTGTATCTTCCAGAATTTGAATGAAAACGGCCTTCTGTTCCATCTTAACACTGTTTTTAGTAAAGGACATAATGGTGTTGAAGATTTTCTTGAAACCGTCGTTTACATTCATAAGCTTTTCCAGCTGGAAGGTGAGACGCAGCATATCATCGAAGTCTGATTCAACATCCATGTATTTTTTGATTTCATCTTCATAGTCATGGAGCTGAACGCTGAAGCTTTTCAGTCCGAGAATGAGAGCATTGGACTTAATGGCATGAATTGCCTGATAAATTTCGTTAAGAACAACACTGGAAACTTCCGGAGAAAGTGTTTCTCTGTTTCCCTTGAGCATGGCATTAATATGGGCGAACTCGAATTCGGTATCCTCGATGAAGTCAATCAGAACGTTCGGATCAATATGGATAACCTCAAACATGGCATTCATTTCGATCTGACGTTTTGAGTCTTCAACAGAGAGCTGGTTCTGAAGTTCAACCTCCTGTGTTATATCTTCTACTGTTCCGAGAATCAGCGGTTCGTTGTCAACGCTCAAAATGGAAGAGAATGTGCACCGGAGTTCTTTTTCCTGAGCTGTTCCAAGTTTGGTATATTTGAACTGAGACAGAGGATTGATGTTTTCCAGCATTTCCGTATCAAAGGATTTGTTGATTACCATGCTGAAGAAATCCATGATTGTTTCTCTTTCTTTTTCCTTCAGAGATTCTTTCAGAAGGTCAGTGAAATTTATTCCGACAAGATCCTTCATTCCCATAATGACTTCAACGTTTTTGGAATATCCGGACTGGATTTTATAGTCCTTGTCCATAAGGAAGATTCCGGCTTTCAGGTTATCCTTCATAATCGTAACCTGGTCTCTTTCAGCACGGAGAAGATCTGTTCTGGAACCGATAACACGGTCTCTGATTTTGTTTGTGATTTCGTGGGAAGCTCCCAGAAGCAGCACTCCGAAGTATGCGGACACAATCCAGAAGTCGGTATTCTTGTCAAAGGAAGAAATGAAGAAAAACTTGTATCTTATAAAGATCAGATATGCTCCGAATATAAGAGAGATTATAGTTCCTGCCTTTATCCCCAGAAGGAATTCGTGGATCAGGGGAAGGGGCAGTGTCATAAGAAGAGCAATTTCCGGAGCCTTTGAATAGTAGACATTTATGCCGAACAGAACTGTAAAAAGAATCGTTGTGGCATAGGACAGAAAGGAAAGAGGAATTTTCTTTAAGAAAGAAACCAGATAAATCAGAATACATATGGCTGTCAGCACAAGATAGTAAACACTGAACAGTCTGTCTCCTTCAAGAACTGCAGTGATGCCCTTGTAGAAAAAGAAGAGTCCTCCTACAAGAAGAATGAAGTTTACAAGGAACTGTCTCAGGTGTCTTTCCACTACCTGAGGTTCCAGCTGGTCCAGACTTCTTCCGCTGAGGAAGCCTCCCAGAATGAAGGTTTTAAGTACTTTAAGCATCTTCTTTTGCTCCTGTTGATTCTATGGCCACTGAAAGGCAGAAAGATTCCTTGTCATATATTTTAAAGGGAATGGAGATGACTCTTGTCTTGTCGCTTGGCCAGGATATGCTGTAATCAGTACCCTGAATGATTGTGGGCAGTGATATCTTCAGTCTGAAGGCATCCTCCAGACCTTTTTTTGCATTACCGGCAATGATGTTGATGATTTCCCCGATGGCATCAACAGTCTCTTCATTGACTTCCTCATGAAAATTTCCTGTGAGAGCAGCTGTGATTTTTGCAGCAAGATCTTTTTTCATGGAGATGACAACAGCTCCTTTTGCTTCTCCAGTGAAATTAATTACAGAAGAAATATCCCATGTGTAAACATCGTCTCTGTGAGAAAAGAAAGGTCTTTCTGCAAAGAGTTCTGTTCCAACAAATTTTCTGAAAACATCTTCACATGCGTCTATAAAAGGATGAACATATTTTTCCATAAAATGCTCCTATCCGAAGATTTTTTTTACTTTTTCTTTGAATTTTGTCTCATCAACAGGTTTGATGATATAGTCTGTTGCCCCGCTTTTCAGGGCTTCTATTACATTGTATTTTGCTGCTTCGCTGGTTATCATAATAACAGGAAGTGCCTGATAGCGTGGAATGGCCCGTATCTGCTTTAAAAAATCAATACCGGAAAGCTGAGGCATGTTCCAGTCCAGGAGCACCATGTCTATGCTGATTTTCTGAAGCTGGTAAAGGGCTTCCTTGCCGTTTGAAGCTTCAACAAAATTACATGGCATTTTGAGAGTAAGAAAAGTATTCATAATGACATTTCTCATAATACGAGAATCATCTACGACCAGTATGTTTTTCATAACTACCCTGTTTTATTTTGGAATATTTTTATTTATTACTGTTATGTCCTGTATGTATGTCAAGATTAATAAATTAATAATGAAAGCAGATGTGACATAAGCGGAAATAATTAATCTGCTCCATTATTAAATTTTATTAAGATATTGCTGTTCTTTTTCCGTTAATATGAACAGTAGAGAAAGCTTATTTTCAGAAGACAGGTGAACTTATGCATGAATACATCCCTGAAAACAATCCGGTAATACTTTTGCTGCTGATTATTTTAACTCTTGGTCTTTATTATTTCTGGTGGCTTGCAAGGACCAGCAGAATTTTTGGAGACAGTCCTGCGGTAAATGTGCTTCTTTCTGTTCTTACAGCCGGAATCTGGATTTTATATACAGACCTTCAGTATATATACAGATCTGAAAAACTCAACGGAAGGGATTCAAAGTGGTACATGTTTATTTTCCTGCCGGTTGCACCTCTTATAATTCAGAATAATATCAATGAGAAATACTTCATGCAGGCTTCCAGGAGATTCGAATGATCGTCAGATGTAAACAATGCAATGCAGCCTTTGCTGTTGATGATTCAAGGGTTGAGAACCGGAAATTTTCTTTTGCCTGCCCCAGATGCTCCTTTGAAAATATCATAGACAACCGTACAGTTCCGGAAGAAAAAAAACCGGAACCGGTTTCTGAAATGGAAGATAATTTTGATCTGTTTGACGGTCTGGCAGGCGGTCAGGGATTTAATGAAGCAGGGAATGAAACCTCCGGAGATTCCGGAGATGACATGTTTGCAGGTCTGGAAGAATTTGATGCAGTGACAGATGTGGCATCAGGAAATGAAACCTCTGGAGATTCCGGAGATGACATATTTGCAGGTCTGGAAGAATTTGATGCAGTGACAGATGTGGCATCAGGAAATGAAACCTCGGGAGATTCCGGAGATGACATATTTGCAGGTCTGGAAGGACTTGCAGATTCCCTGTCCCCTGAGATTCAGGATGCAGAATCCGGACCGGCAGTTCCGGCAGATGATGAATCCATCACAATTGATCTGGATGCACTGGATATTGATCTGGACTCTTCCGGTTCTTCTGATCTTTCTGCAGTGAATGGTGCTGAAGAAAACGTATTTGCTGCTGTGTCTCCGGAGGATGATGAATCCATCACTCTGGATCTTGATTCCCTGAATATTCAGGTGGAGGAATCGGATACCATGAGCCGGGGACTTGTTCCTGAAACTGATGAGAAATTCACACTGGGTGATGCCGGTCTGACTCTGGACGATCTGGTGGATGATGATCCGCGTCATGTGACTGATACTCCGGAAGAGCTGGATGAAAGCTTTTTTGCTGATGATCTCGGACTTTCCGGATATGCTGCATGTGATGAAACAGATTTCTCAGAAGAGGATACTGATCTGGAAAAGGAATTTATGGAAGCGGAGGCAGCCCTTAATGATACGGATGTGCCTGATGTTTCTGACGGTGACTACAGCCTGTTTGACAGCGAAACCCCGGATCCTGACGAAGAAATGAATGATTTTGACATGGAAGGAATTGTACCTGATTTTAATCAGACTGATGATTTCTTTTATGATGAAGAGGACAGAACAGGGGATCCTGGATCTGTTTCCTATTCTGCAGATTATTCCCTGAAGTATTCCAGAATTCTGGCTCTTCTCAGGCTGTGCTTTGTTTTTCTGGCCGGAATGATTCCTCATCTGCTTGCCGGAATAATCTGGCTTGCTGTTTCACTTATCATAAGCTTATTCAACAATCTGATGATAATTTTTTCCGGTTCTCCGGAAAAGGATTTCTGTGATTTCAAGGCCAACAGTCTGAGACACTGGTTCTGTATTCTCGGATGTCTTACAGGTGTGGCTGATGAATGTCCGGATTTTGCAGGCAGGAAAAACGTTCTGTATGCACAGCAGCTGGATGTTGTTTATCCGGAAAAATTTTCCAGAATTCTGGCAGCTCTCCGTCTGTCTGTGGCAGGTATTTTAACAGCAGCTCTTCCTCATATTCTTACTGCTGCAGTCCTTGCATGTATTGCAGCTGCTGCATGGCTGATGGGAACTCTGGCTGTGATTTTTACAGGCCGTCTGCCTCACAGGATATTTGATTTCCTTACAAGATTTCTTGCATACTGCGGAAGAACAGCAGGATACATTGCTGGTCTGACTGACAGATATCCATCGTTCCGGCTGTAGAACAGTTTTTTGAAAACAGAAAGGAGCAGCGAAAGCTGCTCCTTTTTTTGAAAACCAGGGAAGAGGCTGCTGCGATTTTTTTACTCACCGTTTCTTAAGCCCAAGTCCCCTTTGCCCGTCAATAATGACATCGTACTGCTCCAGCAGCTGTGGAACGCTGATTATCATGTCCGACTGCATCATTCCTGCCGTAATCTGGTATTCAGTAAAAGACCGGGGAATCAGGAGCATCTTTCCTTTGAAGTGGAAATCATCATAATCCAGCGTAATGCCGTCATAGCACTGAAGTTCTTCCCAGACCCCGCTCATTGCCAGATAATCCGGTATACGGCCGCACTCTTTCCTTCCCATGACATAAGCCTCATTTCCCATAGAGAACATATAGAGAGCTCCTGTATCAACAATCATGGATGCTTCTTCTCCGTTGACTTTCATGCGGACAACCGGGATGTTGTTCGTAATACGTTCCCAGGGAATAAGAAAGTCGCAGTGGGGAAGAGGATCGTCTGTGACCTGTTCTGTCTCAACGGATGTATTGGTCAGAGCAATTCGTCCGTTGGGAAGAAAGGAGACAATTCCGTCCACATGTGTCCCCACAGCAGCTGAGGCCATCTGAACAGCAGTCTGAAGCAGAAGCTGGCTGCCTTCATCTTCAAAAAATTCAAAGCCGGCACCTGTATCTATCAAATAAAGACGGCCTCTGCGTTCATACAGCAGATGATTGTTTTTCCTTATCAGTTTCATATTTTCCTTCCGTAATATTTTAATACATTCTTAATAATAATATGCTTTATTTTTGCTGAAAGTAAAGAAGGAGTCTGTATTTTATGCAGAAAAACTGTGACGGATGCAGTACAAAAAGAGCAGCGAAAGCTGCTCTTTTTGTCTGTTCAGAGTTTTCTGAAATCTTCCAGTGCCTTTTTAAAGCCCGGCAGGGAATTTATGATGGTCTTTTCTGAAACGCAGAAGGCCAGTCTTATGTAGCCCGGGCCTCCAAAACCTGTTCCGGATACGCTTAATATGTTGTACTTCTTAAGATGACTGACATAGGCTTTGTCATCACCACCAGGAGCTTTGAAGAACAGATAGAAAGTTCCTTCCGGAACTGCGAATTCATAGCCTGCATCCCTGAGTCCGTTTACAATGAGATCCCGTTTCCTTGCATAGATATTAATATCCACAGTTTCATCTATAATATCTGCAATGGTTCTCTGCATCAGGGCAGGGGCATTCATGAATCCCACAACTCTTGTACAGAAGCCCAGGCCTGTCATGAGCATGTCATGGTCTGAGATTTCCGGATTCAGGGTGATGTAGCCTATCCGTTCTCCCGGAAGACTCAGTGTCTTGGAATAGGATGTAATAATGACTGCATTTTTGTATGCTGCCAGAACAGAAGGAATCTTTTTCCCGTCATAGACTATTTCCCTGTAGGGCTCATCGGAAATAAGATATATGGGATGATCAGCCCTGCTGAGGCATGCGGCCAGAGCGTCAATATCTTCCTGTGAATAAACCTTTCCTGTAGGATTGTTTGGAGTGTTTATGATGACAGCCTTTGTCCTGGCTGTAATGGCTTTTTCTATATTGGAAATATTAATGGAAAAATCCGGACTGGATTCCACAGGTACAGGGATTCCTCTGTAGTTTCTGATATAGAAATTGTATTCAGAGAAGAATGGCTTAATGACTATTACTTCATCATCCGGATCCAGTATGGTCTTAAGGGTGACGTTGATTCCTCCTGCTGCTCCGCAGGCCATGACTATTTCGTTTTCTGTGACAGGAACGCCTGTTTCTTTCCGGACTTTTTCTGCAACAGTACGGCGTACGTTTACAAAACCAATGTTGGGCATGTAGCCATGAAGGGCAGACTGACGGGCTTCAATAAGTTTTTTAACTGCGGAAAAGAAGGCCTCCGGCGGTGCCACATCCGGATTTCCCAGACTGAAGTCGAAAACATTGTCTGCTCCGAATTCTTCCTTCATCTTTATCCCTTCTTCGAACATCCTGCGTATTTCCGAAGAATTATTAATGGATTCTGTGATTTCCTGTGATATTGCCATGATCGCTCCTGAATGAACTGAAATAATTAATTTTTTATGTCTGCAGCTGTTTTGTTTTAGTCAATTACTAATTACAGGGTTGTTATAGTAAAATTTTAAAATGCTGATGAAGTCCTTTCCCTGCCGTGCCATCTCTGCTGCTCCCCACTGACACATGCCTGTTCCGTGGCCAAGACCTTTTCCTTTTATAAGCCAGCCGTTTCCCTGCTTCGTAACAGTGAACAGACTGCTTTTGATTCTGTTCCATCCAAGAATCCGTCCTGTTTTCGAGAGAAAGGCTGCAGCAGATATCCTTCCGGATCTGCCGCTGCCGGTCTTCCACACCAGAGCAGATACCCGTCCCTGCATGACTTCCGTTTCCAGGGCAGCCGGCCTCTGATTCAGAATGACCTCTGCTGTGTCCATGGAAAGAAAGTATTCCCATCTGGAATGAGGAGAAGCTGAACAGAGTATTTTCCCCTGTCCGGAACCGTCTTCCTCTGCGTCAGGGCCCCTCCTGAAGTTCTCTCCGGCTGCCCCTGGCCACATGACCTCTGGGCCGGCCAGTATGCCTCCGCAGGAGGAATGGAACCAGGCATTTACAGGCCGGCCCGATCTGTCCAGCATAAGGATCCCGGGGGTCAGGGATCTGTTTTCCCTCCTGCCCAGGCCCGGAAAATGAAGACAGTGGGTCAGGTCGCAGAATTCATAATCCTGGGATTCATGTCTGTCCTTCTGGGCTGCTATGTATGACCGGATGGCCACTTCCATGGCTTTAACAAGTTCCTTCCGGCCTGGCAGGGAAGGGGAATACTGGCTGTCTGCAGCCAGTTCTCCCAGTTCTGCTGAGGCAGAAGCTGCAATGTATTCCTCTGTGTTTATGATCAGTGTAAGGCGCAGACAGCAGTTCCCGGCGGTTATGATCAGCCTGCCTGAAAAGATTCTTTCATCTGATCCTGCAGATACAGTGAACTTTTTCTGTGAACTGAAGATTACAGGCCGGTTCCGGGGAACTGTGAAAACGCTCTTCCCGTATGAACAGAGGATTCCTTCTTCCCGGTACTTTAGGTGTACCATGCCCCGGACTTCTGCTGAAGAGACTGCCTGCAGAAAACCGGTTTCTGTCCGGATGGTGATTTCCTTCGGTGCATATTTTGACATGACCGAGATTCGCAGGCAGTCCGGCAGGGAACTTCCGGCTCCCCGGAGCTGATCCCATGACATCAGGGGTGTCATCAGACATATTAATATAAAAAAAGGCACAGCGGATGTGTGCCTTTTAATAAATTTTTTTACCGGCATGTTTTAACGGGCTTTTCCCTTTATACGGTTCAGATTAGCTGCTGTGGCTTTATCTTCCGGAGCAGTCAGTGCCGCTTTTGTTATAACCTCCAGAGCCTCTTTGTTTTTGCCCTGTTTTTCCAGGCATACAGCCATGTTGTTAAGGACTTCCGGGGAATCAGGGGCCAGTGAAAGAGCGGTGCTGAAGGCAGTGTCTGCATCTCCGTATTTTTTAAGATTCATGAGAGCAATGCCAAGACCGTTGTAGCATGCATAATTGTCCTGATCCAGTGCATTTGCTGCTTCGAACATTTCCTTTGCACGCCAGTCGTTTCTGCGTTTAAGGGAGGTTTCTCCGAGAATGTAGTAGAACATGGGATTTTTTTCTTTTTTAAGACCTTTCTGTGCATATGAGTCAGCATCAGCAAGCTTCCCTTTGTCCAGATACATGAGAGCCAGATCTATGTACGGATCCACAGACTGATTCATGTCTATGCATTTTTTGAAATGGATTGATGCGTATTCAAGATTTCCCAGCTTCCAGTGATTGTGGGCTGCCAGAAATCTGAGTCTGTAGTTGGGAAAGTCAGGATCCATGTCTTTTTTTATATCCAGCTCTGCGGCTATTTCCTTAAGGGAATCCTTATAGAAACCGTTTTTGTAAAGTTCCAGTGCCCTGTCGTAGGATGCAAAGGCTGAGGTGTAAAACATGATGATCAGGAAAGCAGGAATAAGTTTTTTCATTTTGTTCATACCTGTATGTATTTTACCGGCAGCCTGACTGTGCCGTTTTATCTGTCCAAGATATTTGGTGTATGTTAAAATAAACGGTTTTTCGTGTAAAGGTTTTTTTATCAGGAGATTCCTTATCCTGATACTGTCTGCAGGGACATTTCCGTTCAGAAAGGTTCTATAAAGGTGTGAAGCCTTTTTCTGCAAGAAATTTCATCAGACCTGTACAGCCAAGTAAGATATCCCTGTATGCAGTCCCGAAATCTCCTGTGTACCATGGATCTGCCACATCTCCTTTGGATGAAGTGAAGTCCATAAGCCGGAACAGTTTGCGGTCCGGATCTCCTCCAAGAATTTTCAGGGCATTCCGGATATTTGCTGCATCCATGCATATTAAAAAGTCGTACATGCCGTAGTCAGTTTTTTTAAGCTGAACTGCAGTCTTTCCTGTGCAGGAAATGCCGTGGGCAGCCAGTTCAGCTGCTGCAGGAGGATACACCGGATTTCCTTTTCCGTTCCATATTTCCTCTGTGCTTGTGGCACAGGATGCTGCAAGAAAATGTTCCTGCAGCCCTGCATCTGCGGCCATTTTTTTAAAAATGAATTCGGCCATGGGGCTTCTGCATATATTGCCGTGGCATATAAAGAGTATTCTTATTATGTTCATAGTGTATTCAGCCTGTGCTGAATCCGGCTTTTTGTTTTATGTAATTTAAAATTTATTTTTTTAGTTTTTGCCGGCTGCCGTTTTTATTCTTTTCACATTTTCCAGAAACAAATCAAAATCGCTTTGATAAAGACGGTCCTGAATTATTCGGTATTTCTCCCATTCAGTCTCTGCATGAGCTTTTGCTGCTTCCATGCTGATTTTACCGGCATCAGTCAGAATATCGTGTTCGGTGGCTGTCAGAATTCTGTCAAGATGCTTAGCCCAGTCTTCCATAGTCATAGGTATACTGCGGTTTGCCTGCATCTCAGCAAAATCCAGATAACCGGAAACAATAAGTTCAAGGGCGTTAAGTTCGTCTTTTGTCAGATAATTCTTTGCAATTGAAACATCAGATTTTCTGATTTTAGCATCAGGACTGCCTTCCCATGCTGTAAGTCCCATGTTTTCTTTTTCGCTGTCCGCACGTTCATAAATCAGTTCGGCTGCAGTATGTTTATGAATTGCCCAATGAAGCTTGTTTTGTACTTTTGCAAAAAAATCCTTTGTTGTTTTTGAAGATCTGTCATAATCAACGGATGTTGCATATAAATCAGTAATCTTCTGATAAAACAGCCTTTCAGAAATCCTGATCTCACGAATCTCTTCAAGCAGACGATTAAAATAATCTTTTGTCAGACTGGAACCGCCATTTTTCAATCTGTCTGAATCCAGTACCCATCCTTTTATTGTATAGTCTTTTGCAATCTGGTTTATCCATGTTCTGAACCGGACTGCCCGCTCCGAGTTTACCTTAAATCCTACTGCAATAATCATCTGAAGACTGTAATGTTTGGTATCATAGTTTTTACCATCAGCGGCAGTTATCCTAAAATTTCGGATAACTGAATCCTCGGAAAGCTCAGAATCTTCAAATATTTTTAAAATATGATAATTTATAGTTCTAACATCAACTTCATACAAAGCTGCCAGCATCTTTTGAGTTATCCAGATGTTTTCATCCTCATAACGGACTTCAACACTGCTTTTATCATCTCCGGTCGCAGCAATAAAAGTAAGATATTCAGCTGCCGAACTACGGATTGAGATGTCTTTTTTATCTGATTTTTTAGGCATGTTTATTTCCTGTCTTTTTTATTTCTTATATTTTGACGTGCCATTCTGTAAAACAGAATTATTTATTATTCAGAAGCAAAAGTGAACTGTATCATAAATCCATCGGATGCACTGTTTTATGCTGTGCTGAATCCGGATTTTTGTTTTTGAATACAGTGCATACATTAAAGATTGTCATGTATTTTATTAAAAATTCCCAATATTCAGGGTCTGAATTGAATAAATCTTTATCATATCCTTTTATATTTCATCAATCGGAACGAGACTGTTCATTGAATCAAGCGGCAGAATACAATTAGTCATACAAAGAACAGTTCCTTTGCCAATTTCCATATTCAAATCCTTTAGTACACTAAAATTTCTCAAAGCATCTTTTCCAGGATTTGCAGATTTTTTAATTTCAACAGGATAAATCTTTCCATTCTGCATAATAAGCAGATCAATTTCCTTAGAATTACTGTCCCTGTAATAACAGAACCTGCTTCTTACATCAATTCCATCATTAGCATAACTTTTTATGATTTCAGAAACTGCATAAGTTTCAAACATTGCACCGGCCATTGCTGACAATTCCAAAGTTCGCGGATTGTTCCAAAGACTTAAATAACATGCCAGACCGGTATCCATGAAATAAAGCTTAGGACGTTTTACAATCCGCTTTATCGTATTTCCGGAAAAAGGCTGGAGTAAAAAAACAATGCCCGAAGAAACCAGAATAGAAAGCCATGAATCAGCAGTTTTAGAATCAATGCCTGCATCCTTTGAAATGTCAGAAAGATTTACCTCCTGAGCAGTTCTTGCCGCAACAGAAGAAATGAATTTCAAAAATTTAGATTCATCTTTTATAATAATCAAATCCCGGATATCCCGTTCAAGATAAGTCTGCATATACGAACCAAAATAATCTTCAGCAGAAAGTTCTGTATCAGAAATAAGCTTAGGCATTCCGCCCCTGTAAATTTGTTCAAACACCTGGGAAACAGTACGCTTTTGTTCTGAACAGTAAATATCCTGGTTCAAAAATGGCCTGGATTTTTTATTTGAGATTTCTGAATAACTTAAAGAATAAAGAGAAAGAATCCCAACACGCCCGGCAAGGGATTCACTTACATTTTTCATAGCATAAAACATCTGTGACCCGGTTAAAAAATACTGAGCACAGGAATTATTTTTATCGACATTGATTTTAATAAAAGGAAGAAGCTCTGGTGCATATTGAATTTCATCGATTATGAGAGGCCTTTTATACTGCTGAAGAAAAAGCTCCGGATCACTCTTTGCCAGATGCCTTAAATTTGGATAATCCAGAGTTACATAATTAATTTCCCTGTTTTCTGCAAAAGCTTTTAAAAGTGTCGTCTTCCCTGTCTGTCTTGCCCCACAGACCATAACTACGGGAAAATGTTTTGCTATGTTTTCTAACCTTGAATAAGCAGCTCTTTGTATCATATTTGGCCTTGTTTTTATGCAATTTTGGAATTGTATTCCTTATTTGCATAATACCCTGACTGCTGCATTTTGGCAAGCTGTATTTTCTGATTTCAGCTGGCAGTGTTGCTGCCCGGATGATTTCCCAATGGTCTTGTGTAAAAAAAATTGTCACAATTTTCTCAGAAAAATAAAAGAACAAAGAAGGAATATTTCTTCAGAATATTTTGTGAAATAAAAACCTACAATTATATTAATTATTTACCATAAACTCTTTGCTCTACTTCATTCAAAAAATCTTCAATACCAGCAAAATATAAACCTTGACTTTTTAATTTCTTTATGCATTTGTTTAATTTATATTTTATAAACCAAAAATTATGTTTTGCAGCAGTTTGAACAATACCAGATTTAGCAT
>JAZRYV010000030.1:0-2022 GCA_045600925.1 Spirochaetota bacterium | reverse complement strand
GAGCTTCAAGTTCCTTTTCCCACATCTCGTCACTTTCAAATATGTCCTTAAGGTTCCATGTCATTTCTTCAGGTACTTCACTGCGTACCGGGATTCTTTTTTCTGCCATATATATTTCCTCCATAATTATAAAATATACTCTCGGAATCTCTAAAGCCTGTAGATATAAGGCTTTTTGAGGTTCCTTTTTTTAATATTCTCCACTTTTTTCAAAAAAGTGCTTGACATTTTCCGCAAAAAATGCGGCGCTTCGCGCCTCTTAATTAATAAGACATGTTGTTCCGGCGGCGCCGGGCTGATCTTTTCAATTGGAGGTGCTTTTCTTTGAAACCTATTAATCTTGGCGGTCATACCGCATATCAGAACCACGTTCTGACTCAACTTCGTAAATATTATCCCGATGCTCCTGCTTCTCTCCCTGATTCTTCCTGGCAGATCATCGATAAATTCTGGAATCTCGATCTGTCGGGTGTCGATTCTCTTATGCAGGATAGATATTCTTCTTTTGGTCCCAAACCAAGACTACCTTCAGATATGCTTCGAGCTATTCTCGTCTCTGTTGAATTCAAGATTACTTCATATACAAAACTCGCTGCTGATCTTAAAGAAAACCATCTTCATGCTATCATTTCTGGTTTCTTGCCCGGAGATACTCCTGGTGTCGGTACTTTTTATGACTTTCATAAAAGACTCTGGATCTCTGACAGCAAAAATCTGACTAATCCTATTCATCAGCCTAAGCTTAAACCAGCTAAACCAAAAGGCAATGAGCAGAAAGCTGCTCCTGTTGAAAAGGTAACGGTGGAAGACCTGTTCAAACAATTCCAGAAATCTCCTCCTGCCGATATGGCCCCATGCAAAAAACTCTGGGATATTTTTCAGTCTTTTTTTCTGCAGATTTCTGTTGATAAGCAGCTTATTTCTCTTAAAAATCTTGCTCTCGCCGGAGATGGTACTCCAGTCTATACATCTGCTCAGGAACGAAAGTCCCGAACCTGTGACTGCCTTAGTAAAGGAATCCGTGACTGTGATTGCAATCGCACATACCATCAACCCGATTGTGACATTGGCTGGGATTCTCATCGTAACCGCTATTACTTTGGCTATGATCTGTATATGCTCACTGCTTCTGATTCTGTTAATGATCTTCCTGTTTTTCCTTTTTTAGGCCCGGCTTCAAGGCACGACTCCCATGGATTCTTATATAACTGGTTCTCTATGAAACAGTTCCTTCCTGATGCTATAGTGACTAAACTCCTCCTTGATTCAGCTCATGATGCTATGCCTTACTATATTTATTGCAAAACAAACGGCATCATCCCTTTTATTGACCTGAAAAGTAAGTGTGGTAGGCCTAAAGTATATAAAGATGATATTTCAATCAATTCTGACGGTATTCCTCTCTGTCCAAAAGGTTTTCCTATGAAACTTCATGCTGTTGAACCGAAAAAAGGTCGTTTAAAATACCGTTGTCCCAAAATGCTCCGAAAAGGCCGTACTCCTATTTGCTCATGTGAGGAACCTTGCTCTGATGCCAAATATGGCAGAAATGTTCATCTTATCTTGAAACACAACCCTAGACTTTTTAATAATCCTCCTAGAAACAGTGATGAGTGGAAACTGGAATACAATGCTAGAACTTCTGCTGAACGCTGTAATAAACGTGAAAAACTGGACTATAAATTAGAAGACGGCAGATACCGTTCATCTAAGATGTGGTACTGCCGTCTATTTGCCATCATGATGTGTCAACATCTTGATGCCTGGACTTCGTCAAAGACCTCCTCACCAAAAGATCTCTTTGATTAAGTCTAAAACCAGTACCATTATATACCTTCTACGCCGCTAGGTCTATTAAACTACATTATTTTTCTGCAGCTTTTCCGCTCTTTTTCTGTTCTGGATAATATTTCCTTTTATGATTCATCCTGCAAATGTTTCTTTGTCGAAAGACTCAAGATTCCGAGAGTCTATATATTTATCCGTTTCTTCGCTGTGCTCTGTATTTCCATACAAGCCCAA
>JAZRYV010000029.1:0-4006 GCA_045600925.1 Spirochaetota bacterium | reverse complement strand
ATCAAATTCTTTTGTAAAACCTGTCAAACCACCCATGGGCAGATATATATAATTAATCAGTGAATCAGGAATTAAGCCAGAATCCAGACAGAGAATATGATCTGCCTGAATATCAGGAGTCTCCTGAAGACTAACATTATATCCAAGCAAACCATCTGCATCTTTTTTTACTAAAATATAGTGACATCCGTTTCTTAAATTTTCTCCAAATCTTATAAAGAATGTATTTTCAATAGTATATTCATGGTCAGGTTTAAACACATCTTTATACTTCTCACTCACTATATCTTTAAATTTTATATAATCACTAAAAGAAAGAGTTTCACTAAACTCTTCCCATGTTTCAGAGAACTGCTTATTCATCAGTTTCTGAGGAGATACAGCCATAATTCCTTTTCTAACATAAAGGTTTCCGTCCAGCTTCTTATACAGATCCAGATTTACTTCATCAAAGATACGATCAACAGCCTTCCGTACAGAATCAATGTTTGGAAGCATAAGATAAAAATGTCCACCTGTCATATAGATGATCTGGTTTTCATCCATATTTACTGCATCCAGAATTTTTCTTGCAACAAGGTACGGCAGAAGCTGAATAAAGAAGGACCTTCCCTTCAGAGCCTTGTAGGCTCCCTTTGAAGGAACATCAAAAATAAATTTCTGAATTCCGGAAACATCACCGCCTACCATAAGATATTTTTCAGCTGAGTTATTATTTAATGCTTCTTTATTGTCTGTATTGTTTTTTTTATGATAAATGTACAGGCATGCTGCAAGCATAGCTGTGATACGAGAATGTTCGTACAGGGATACATCAGGCAGTTCATCTCTTCTTGCAGAATCAGGGACACTCCACAGATATCTGGACATAATACTGCGGTATGCATTGTTATATTCTGAAAAATCTTCTTTATGATTAACTTTAACATTGAAAGTCTGTATCTCGTTACAGAAATCCCGGAATAAATTTTTGTATCTGCTTTTAAAATCTGCTTCATCATAATCTTTAACAAAAATATTTTCAGAAGAAATCTTCCCTGGCATTATATATTTGTTAGTCAAATTATCTTTTTCATCAGAATGAACTGAGACCTCAGCTATTACAGACTTTAACGGTCTCTTCTCCTTTCCTTCAGGAAATTCTTCCTGACTGTCCTTTCCATATCTTTCATGACCTGCAGCATGTCTGTCAGCAGTAGCAATACACCATTCTTCAAAATCAGAAGGATTATGATGATGTGAAGCCATATCAGCCGTTCTTCCAGGACCTCTGAAATATTCCTCAAGAAAATACTGAGTCTGTGCTGCATGTGAATATTTATACAGATTTTGATCATTTGCACTGAAATTTGTCTGTTCAGTACGTTCCACAAGTTTTCCTGCATCATGAAAAAGAGATGCAAAAATCAGATCTTTAAGTTCTTTCTCCATAAAGCCAACCTGTCTTTTCAATATTTAAACCTTCTCTATATATTATGCATTTAATTATAAAAAAAGTAAACCTAAAATTTTTATTTTTTTAGATAATCATGAAAGATTTATCTTCATTCGGAATCCCATTTGTTTTTTTCCCAATCTGTCTCCTTTTCTGCCAGCATTTAGGACAGAGCTGAATCACAATAAAGGAATCTTCTTCCTTAAGAACTCTCTTTACCTCAGATTTTGCACGGGATATGGAAGTCACTGTTCCTTCGGCTTCAAAAACAGATTTCTGAACTCTAACTCCATAGCTTTCCATTATCTTTGCAACTTTGGTCAGTCTTCTGTTATCCCGAATATCATAAATAATAAGCCATTTAAGATAATTTGTCATAGAATTATATAGGGCAGCAAATCAAGCATCTCCCTGTCCCCTTCTGTCTGAACATGTTCCTTGCAGACTGTACATATTGGATAAACATAAAGCTTATCTTCTTTCATTTCCATCAGTTCTTTAATATCATCCAGGATTGTTTCCAGCATGCTGTCAGAAGTATCCACTTCAAAAAAAGAATACTGAACTCTGTGTCCGTACTTTTCCAGAACCTTTGCAATTTTTGAAAGCCTTCTGTTATCCGCAATATCATAGCATACAAGATAATTCATTTGATTACAAAAGGTCTGTAAACAGACTCTTCTCCTTTCAGAATTCTCTTAAAATGTTTTACCTGAGATGCTATAATCTTTTTAAAAGTAATGGCTTCACCAGTTGGGTTATAAAAATATTTCCCAGCAAGCTTGTTCTCATACTGAACAATAGCCTTCTTCACTCCTGAATCCGTAAGCAGAACTCCTTTTCTTCCTGGTACAGGAGAATTATCCTCTCCTTCTTCTTCTGATTCCTGTTCACCGAGGGGATGATCACTGCTGTTTTTTGAAAAATCGACACTTTCAAATTCGTCTTCTTTTAAAATTCCAAGATTGAACATGGAAGCAGACAGTGTATCGCATACCGGAACTCTGTATTCTTCCATAAGATCAAAAATAAGTGATTTCCTTCCGTATTCAAGTGAATGAAGATAGCCCACATACGGATCCAGACCTTCTGCAATTATTGCTGATTCAACAGAATAACTCATCAGAGTATAAATAAAACTCATTACTGCATTTACATTGTCTCCGGGAGGATTCATTTTCCTTCCTTTAAAAACAGCCCATTCCGGTTTAATGTTGTATCTATAAACAGAAAAATAAGAACGTGCAGCAGCTCCTTCAAGTCCTCTGACCTGATCAACAGATGAAGATGTCTCTATCTTTTTTAAAGTATCGCTGATAGAATCAATTGCATCAAAAACTTCTTTGCTCTTCAGCCCTCGTTCTCTTCGTATTCTCATAGCAAATGAGAGCTGATTCTTTATTTTACCTGTTACAATATTTTTACAGAAAGAAACTTTAAACTTTTCATCATCTAATCTTCGGTACTGCTGCTGTCTTATAAAGACATTCTTACCTTCCTGAAAGACGAGTCTGCCGTCGAATTTTCCGTTACGTCCTATAAAAACAGCTTCAATGTTATGATGCATCATCATTCGCAGAGCATCAGGAGTAATTTCAATTTTACCTGATATCAGTATTCTCTGTGTATTGTGCGGAAAAAAAATGCTTTCTGAACCATCCGGATACAGGAACCGGAAAGTATCATTTCTTCTGTAAAGCTTTCCATAATCTGCTACTATGTAGACATCAGTCATATCAGTTTCCTTTTGAAATTGTATATTTCCCACAGCCAAATGTAGTATTTTTACCAATACCGCAAAGTTCTCCGAATTCCAGCAGCCATAAATACGGTCTTATATTACCGGAGCATCTGACAGATCCTGTAACGCCACCTGTAAAAATCCGTCTCTTCTGTCTTGATGAATATCTGTCCTTATGCTGCCATTTAAGACTTACAGGTTCACATAAAACAGATTCAGAATTTTTAAGATAATCTTTAACAAAAACAGAGAAATCAGCTTTGCCATCAGAAAAGGCTCTTTCAATATTAAGAAAACGCATGGCACAGGATTTAATAATATCTCTGAAATCAGGAGAATCCGTAAGCTTCCCGTCTTTTTCAAGACGAAGAGGAGAAATAAAAGTTATTAAAAGCTCTTCTTTATCAGAAGATGCGCAAAAAGGACTGGAATTAAGTTCATTCACAGAAGGTTTAAAATCTGTTATATTTGAATGATTAAAAATTCTGTCAGAAACGAAAATATCCCATACTTCTGAAACTGTATATTTTTTTCTGCTGCGACCTATCCCTTCCTGTCCCAGACGGGAAAGAACAGCAATTAAATGACCATAGTATTCAATAAGAGGTTCAAAAAGAATTAATTTTATTGTGACCGAAGCCTGACCGTTTACAGTACACTGCACTGCATATGGGGAAACCTGCAGTTTATTCACAGTTTTTCCAGCATCGCTGTACATTCTGCTGTACAGACAGCTGTTCTTTATGAGACATTCACTGCAGTCCGAAGCTCTTTTGTTTATACAGATCATCCGCTTCATGACAAAACCAAGACCTCCTCTTACCAGAGCC